>SHYO01000051.1 GCA_009692745.1 Chloroflexota bacterium | reverse complement strand
AGTTCGGGCAGGCCCAACTGCTGCATGACTCCGATCAGCAAGGGTATATCGTCAACTAGTTCGTGTGTGAGCGTAACTTGTTCTATCATGCACTTAAGTTTACTACTAATTCCATCATTC
Source organism: Chloroflexota bacterium (assembly GCA_009692745.1). Taxonomy (GTDB): domain Bacteria; phylum Chloroflexota; class Anaerolineae; order Epilineales; family SHYO01; genus SHYO01. The sequence continues at coordinate 26,238 of SHYO01000051.1, read as the reverse complement.
TCACTTTCTTTTTACGCGAAAGAAGAGACAATAGCTACAAAGACCATTCTTTAATCCGTTCCCTTTCTTTCTCGCCCAGGTATGCTATGATCGCCCCATGACCACCAACGAACCATCCTAAACGTGTGCCCTCACTCTTGCCAAATCAATTATCCTTCCGAACTCCGTTGACAATTTCCGACCACACAGTTTCAAATTTTGGTGGATACATGCCAGCAGCCAGATATCTCTATCTGGCATTTTCTTTCAGAGTAATCACCTGCTGCTTTGATAGCCACTCTAAATACTGGAGATATTCTAACCACACCAGGTATGCTGAGGAGTGAATTGACGTACTCACAATTGTCCTCTCTGCCCTCTATGAGGCAGATCAATAATCTGTCTAATGTGGTAAATGTGACCATACTACCTCACCCGGCGCCCAAACAATCCGCCGAAGAAGGCGATCGCTCCAAACATCAACCCTAGTTTATCAGACCCCTGTCTCAATCCTAAGATGTAAAAGTAAATCCAGACCCATACGCCCAGGCCAGTGCCGGCCGCCAGGGCGAATAAAAGCTGGCGAAAAATCCAATGGTGTATCCACCTCCCCACTACCCAACCGAACCCGGCAATAGCCAGGACAGGCACTAGCGCAATGCCAGTCGCCCAAAGAATCGGTCTAAGAAGAGCAATAGCCAAAGGGGTTGTATCAAATCCCTCCATAGATCACCTCATCGCGGTGTAAACCACGTAGTTACTTTAAAGCTTCCTATACTTACATCAACATCGACCTGATAGCCGACAGTGGCTCGGCTAATATCGCGAGTACAACTGGCTTGGCCATCGCCCCCAGTCACTCCACTACAATCCGGCGTAGAACTCTTGTAATTCCAGATCGCCTGCATGGCCTGGCCGGATTGACCAGCCCCATTCACTAACAGCCTGGCAAAGACTGTTACCCGAGTATTTTGCGTTGGCGTAGGGTCAGAAATCCAGGCGCAAATCTGGGTCGTGCCTTGCTGGTTACACTTAACATTTGCGCCCTGTGGTGGTGGAGGTTGAGCCGGTGCTACAGTTTGTGCCGGCACTACCGTATTAGTCGGTGGTGGAACTGGTGACTTCGTTGGCACCGGAGCCTGCGCCACCACTTGTGTAAACGTAGGCGCTGGCTGCTTGGTCGGCGGTGCCACCGTAAACGTAGGTGGAAGAGATGTATTGGTGGGTCTAGGCGTACTGGTAAATGCCGCTGCTGCCGTGACCGATGCCACAGCCTGAGCTAACAGAGTGTTTGAAGCCGTCGTTTTCGTCTGTGCCACTTGGTCCATAGTAGCTGTGGGTGGAACCGATGTAGCAAAAGGTTGTATAAGTGTGGCCGTTGGCGGCATTGCCATATCTGTTGGCTTTGGCATATTTGTAAGCTGAGCCGGCGAAATAGTCGGCTGCGAATTTACCTGCGGTGTTGTGCTCAGCACTCCTTGGGCCAACGCCTGTGCAGTGGGAACCACCTGGCTAGCCTTACTCGCTTCCCGCGGAGATGTGAACATGCTGAAAGTCCAGACGATAGACGCCGGTAGCAAAAAAACAAGCATAGCGACAGCCATGCGTTGTGGATCTCCGCTGCGAAATCCCGGCACACCGCGCAACCATTGGGCGCGGCTATATAGCCCATCGCGCACTCTGGCCGACTTATAGAAAACAAAGGCAAGCAGCAACGCAATAGGAACACCAACGATACGCCAAATACTCAACATGACTGCCAACAACTGAAGGACAATTGCAAGAAGAATGAGTGCAATGAGTGCCACTAGAGCTTTACCAATTATGCTGGCATGCCACATCTTGCCGAGGTGTTGAATGGTGCTCCTCCTGATAGGTGTTGCGAGATTTGATGGAGAGATATTGATATATAACTTCAGCCGCGGGGTATCGGTATAAAGGCTTACATAATAATAACGCTCAAATATTAAAATAGTTGCGCCCCAAAGACTGCGTACTAACGCAAATCGCGCCAACCTCTCATTTAATGAAGCGGATTCAGGTCCATCCGCAATCACGTACTCCTCTTGTCTCATGGTGTATAATACGCTTGTATGAGCAAACTTATCACCTCCGATCCACAAATCCTGGGCGGGGCGGCCATTATCACCGGTACCCGACTCCCCGTAGTCGTGGTCCTGCAGCGATTGAAAGAAGGATTTACCATCGACGAAATTCACGATCAATATCCTCATGTGAGTACCAAGACCTTTGCTGGTGTCCTGGAAGAACTTGCTGAACCTTATGTCCCCAAAGCCCAAGCGCTATAAAGTGCTCCTTGATGAAAATTTTCCGACACGGAAATATCTGCCGTGGCTCAACCAGCGTTTTGATGTCAAACATTTGGTAGCAGATCTCAACAAAGGAGGATTAAAAGATCCAGAAGTCCATGCTCTGGCAGTCCAACAGCACCGCCTTATCGTGACCTACAATGTCACCGAAGACCTGATGAGAGAGTTGGCTACGAAAAGCAAAGAATCCGGCGTGATCGGTGTCTCGACTAATGTATCATTTGAACATACGGACAAGAAACTCACCTCCCTGCTGACGAAGAAAAAACCCGGCGACCTCTTCGGCAAATTCACCTATATCACGGAAGAGTCAGTATAGGGTCATCATCGACGATGATTACTCCTATGGCTGACTCCCTGCTTCCTCGATGCGATCAATGATATAGGCAGCAGCCCGCCTGATGACTTCAAGCTCAGCCACAAGCTCTTTCGGTGTCGTCCCCCAATGGTGTAAATAGTCACTGCTGAAGGGGTTGTCCATCCCAAAATGATGGGCAACGACATAGGACACCGCCTCCGCATGGCACTCTTTGACCTGAATAGCCATTTCCTTCCCTTCCCCGCCCCAGTGTAGTAGCTCATGAGCATATTCATGAATGAGGACGAGTACCTTGTTCCTGCTATCCATGCCTGCTTTCAGTGCAATACTCCCGCCGGTACTGTACCCCTGGGCTAAGCCCGTTCTCTGTTCAGTAATGATAATGCCATCTTCTGTCACCACTTGCGCCAGTCGTGCAAATAGCGCTCCTTGATCATCTGCTAGCGGGGTGAAGAACGCTGGTAATGGGCGCTCTGCCAGATTGGCAAGTTGGGAGGCATCAAAGACGGAGACGGTAGCAAAGGTAATCGCTTCCTCTTCTTCACCAGTTTCCCGGTTCTTGCGTTTATAGGGCCGGGGCGCCTGAATACGAATCCCCTTCTGCCCACCAGCAACCTGGTAGCCCATTTCCTGCCAGGTGCGATAGCCGGCAACATAGGTAGCATCAGGACGCTGCATATAGATGAGGATTTGGTTATTAAGCGAGTAACGGTGAAAACGAGCGGTAAACGTCAGATAATCCTCAAGACGCTGTGATCTTCCTTGGGCAAGTTCTGCCAGTAAGCTATCGATACCCTGGTCGACCAGGGCTTTGGCGGCAAACTCAGGCGGTATCCCTCGTTGTTCGTGTTCACTTCCTTTGGGCATGGAAAAGGCAGAAAGAAATAATAAGCTCTAGTATACCTTACCTTTGCGGATGATATAGTAGCTTCTGTGTGGGGAAAGAAGATAACCCAATCGATCGGAGAATTATCCGGCCTAGACCAGAGGATGTCTTCACCCGAGCAGAAGCCGAACTTATCGAAAAGGCAAAAGCAGGAGAACTCCCCTGTCCGCAGTGTGGTAAACCCCTAAGCGCTGAACTCCTTGTTTTCGAGGAGTACTCTGGCGTGATGCTGTATTGCCCGGATCAGGGTTGGTGTGGCTATAAGGAGTTTTAGTGATAGTGGACCTTTCAGGAGCGTGCTCAGGTTGGCTCGGTAAGAGCGCAGACTCACCCTCTTTGACAATATGGCGTAAGACGCATATCGTATCCTGTCACGGCGCGACCGTGCGTTCGCCGCTATCTATAACTCTGTTGGCAGTGCGGTGTCTGACGAAACCGGGAAGCGAGATCCTTTAGAGGATCTGACGAAAAAACTGATCTCGGTGACGGAGGCCTCTCAAATTAGTGGATTGACCGTGAGCTACATCCGAAGAATGATTCGCGCAAAACAGGTTTGGGGAGTCAAAATCGGCCGGAGCTGGCTCACCACGCGGGAGGCTATCCAGGAATATATGAAGCAGGATCGTCGGCGAGGACCGAAACCCAGGAGCGAGTAAGGATCTAAAGCCGGAGAACTTCTTCTTAAGTACCATATTTGACTAAATGTACCGATACGGGTACAATAAGAGAGACTTACGTAGGTCCTTCAAGTTCTTCGCACCCATCATTACTCCAACTCAACCCGCAGTCGAATAATGAAAGGAACCAACAATGGCCGGTGGTGGCAACGGCGGTTAGGTAGGTAGGAGAGAGCGATGGGGACTGCAGCTTCATCGCTCACTGCTTTTACCACCGCCATTTGATTGTATAGGTCTCAAACCGCCGTGGATTTTTCATCTCCCATACTAATACTTGCCGGCCGTCGGGTAGCTCGCTGAAGTATTCTGGCCCCAGGACTCTCGTCCGGTTGCGATTCCTTTCAACCAGTACAGCCCGCTGGCAATGCCTATGTTTAGGGAAAATGGTGGAAAGCTTGATATGCCGGGTGTTATATAGCACATCGCTCTGCTGCCATTCCTCACGTTTGGTAAAGCCGTTGTGTACCGTGCGCTCGATATAGAAATTCTCAACATCACCACTGTTTTTCGTCTCCCGTAGTGAGATCAGGATATTCCAGCGATCTCCTTCCTGATACCGGTCAGCTTCGACTCCAGGTGAGCACTTATAGTCTGCCAGGATCTTCCCCTCTCCCCAGATCCGATCCTGGAAAGCGATGACATCATCCTGGAGGAATTTCACCTTCTGCCAGCGTTTGAAGATGGCAACTTCTCCCTTGACATCCTTTAACTCAAGTGTGCAATCAAAGTCCAGGATTTCATAGACCCCTTCAGGCAGGTTATGTCGGATTACCTGTTGCAGTGTTCGATAGACCTCGATGAGGATCTTTACCAGGTCTGAATATGGCAGAGTGGATAAACAACGTGAAAGTATGCCGGATGTACCATCTCCGGTTTGGTTGAACAAACTCATCATCTAAGCATAGTATGAGTAGCGGGAGATTTTCAACAGGAGGAATTGGTCTTTCCCGTTTGATTGAATAGAAAAAGGGTTCTAACCAAAGACACCACATGATGTGGTAAAATAAACCCATGTCATCCCTATGAAAGAGCGGATTTACCAGCTTGGCTTTCAAGAATTTCCCGCCAATCCCAGAGTAGAGGTTACACCCCCAAACTTCCAAGGGCTTGAGTTTCAGAAACCAGAGCCGCTCCCCCGTTTTGTGCGGGAGGTGCATGATTCTGTACCCCTTACTTCACCCGCCCAGGTAGCGCAATATCTGATGGATCGCATCTTTACGCCCTTTGAAAGTTTTGACCAAGAGGAACTATGGGGACTTTTGCTTAATACCCAACTCAGAGTAACGCATGAAGTAATGATCTATCGTGGTACAGTCAATTCCGCTATGATTCGGGAGGCCGAGGTCCTCAAGGAAGCTGTAAGGGTCAATGCGCCCTCGTTGGTGCTGGCGCATTGTCACCCGAGCGGAAACGCTACTCCATCCCCTGAGGACATAAGTACAACACAAAGGATAAACCAGGCAGCGAAAATACTGGGTATTGATTTTCTCGATCATATTGTTATTGGGAACAAGTCGTATGTTTCATTAAAAGAACGGGGATTAGGGTTTGGCTCAAAGTAAACATTCCACCCATTCACCCACGCTCCCGTAAAAACATGAAAGCTCTTAGAACTACAACAGCCGTAAGAACTTGGTACACTCTAATATTGATTAGGTCTCTATGGCGGTTTGAAATTCCAGTTTCCCCTTGGAGGTTTGAAACCTGAACGGAGTTTGGATTCGAGGATTTCTCTGTTGAGCGATTTCTCACTACCCCTTGACTTTCATCCCATCAATTGTGATAGTAAATACAGGACTTATTTTTCGGAATACCCCCTTGGGGCTTCCGGGAACTAAAAACATATGATCATCGCCATCGCATCCCAAAAAGGAGGGGTCGGAAAATCCAGCGTCTCTATATCACTCGCCGCAGGTCTGGCCCGCAAAGGGAAAAAGATCCTCCTCGTCGACATTGATTCCCAGGCAAACAGTTCCAAGGTTATTCTCCCGACCTATCAGGCTATTCAGCCAGAAGAAACGATTCTTTCAACCATCCTACAACGCTCTCCCCTCCCTGTCCACCCAACGAGAATCCCGGACCTTGAGATCGTCCCCTCACATATTCTCCTTTCCAACACCGATATAGAGTTGACCACCGCTATCGACCACCGGGAGGCACGGCTAAAGAGTGAGTTGGATAAGATTAAGGACAAGTATGACTTCGTGTTTATCGATTGTCCCCCTGCCCTCTCCTGGCTGACCATTAACGCTCTTACCGCGGCAGATAAAGTGATTATTGTGGTCTCCCCAGGCTACTTTGAGCTTGATAGCATCGTGCAGATATCCAAAACCATCAAAGAGGTACGGGCATTTTTCAACCCTATTCTTGAGCTTATGGGTTTTCTCTTCAACATGAGCGACCCCACCATCAACACCGAGGTCTCGCTTCAACTCCTCCGGCAGACCTATACCGACAAGGTTATCAAAACCATCATTCCGAGAAATGTTGATCTCAAAGATGCCCACTTTAACAAGCAAGATATCTTTGCCTTCTCCCCCACTGCAAAAGCAGCCCAGGCGTTTGACCGGCTTATTACTGAACTGTTTAATGTATGAGCAAGAAAGTATTAAATATCGATGCTATCACCAATGAACTTGAGGGAGCTTCCAGCTTCTTTCCGACCAGACAACCAATGTACCCAACAACAGGAGAGAAACCGAAGGAGCAGAACCAACAGGTGTTCCCCCAAGCTTTAGGCCAACCAATAGATCAACCAGTCAGTCAATCGACTAATCGGTCGACTAGTCCATCTCCTACCAAGTTAGTCGATCGGCCAAAAGCGTTCTACATCACAGAGCGGCTAGATAAGCAGCTTGACCAAGCAGTCAGATATTTTCAGGAGAAGCATGGTATCAAAAAAGTAGACCGATCCACAATTGTAAATGCTATTCTTGATAACGAAGCCAACTGGACTGAGGAGTCACTTAACCTGCTCGTCAGTCGAGTAATCAGTCAATTGACCAGTCGATTAATGAGTTGACCAACTCACATTACACTTCCTATGGAAAAACTTGGGGATATACAGCGCTTCAAAGAGCGTGAGAATATCATTCTTGCGGGATTCGACCCGATTTCTGCCGGTGGTTTTACCCAGGTGCCAAACTGCTTGCTGAATAACTTTGAACTGACGTTTGCCGCTAAAGTCGTTTATTCAAAGTTGCTAAGTTATGCCTGGAACAATAACCGGGTATTCCCTGGGCAAGAGCGGATGGCAGAAGAAATCGGATCGAGGAAATCCACCATCAATAAGGCGGTCAAAGAGTTAGAGCAGAAAGGTTGGATTGAGATTGAGCGCAGGGGACAGGGCCAAACCAATATCTATACCCTGCAATATAGGATCAATCCGATCAAAAAGTGAAGCTGATTCCACTATGGTGGATTCTAGATTCCACTATGATAGACTCAAGTTTCCACTATAATGGATTCAGGGCGAAGCTAAATTAGCCTCGGCGAATAATATATAGCTTAAACATACTCAGCTTAAAAAATACTCAGGAGGAAAACCGATTTAAAAATGAGGAAGAATTGTGTTTGAGGAGTATAAATCCCCACTTACAGTTGCCCTACTTATCCACAATTCCGCCGTTTCAAACCGTGGGCTACTCCGTGGGTGAAACCATCATCTCTGATACCCACGGCATTCACCGCTTCAAACCCACATAGGGTTGCTCCTTCGTCGCAACGATTCTCCGCCTACGCTCACGCTGCGGCGGCAGGGTGTGTCGGCCTCGTCGCACCTGCGGCGCCGAGCCCGACTGCCCCCAGCGCACCCCAAACGGCGAGCGTCTCAAAAACGATGAGATCACACTGCGATCTCATGGACGCACCCCGTTTGCGGTGTTCCCTCGGCGCAACCAGCCACTGGCAGGTTGCACCCATGCCTCGGCGCCAGGGGCAGTCGGCCTTCCAGGCCGACACACGACGCACCTCCGCTGTCGCTCCGGCGCGTCAGGGGCTGCCAGGGGCAGCCTTCTTCCATTGATCCCTTCCCTTTGGCGTCATGACGATCTTGCCGTCTTCGGCCAGTCCTACAACCAGGAAGTCAATCTTGACATCCCGGACAGCAGTGGCAATCCGTTCGAGGGGGAGATGCGTCCGGGCGAGGCCAAAGACGGCAAGATCCGGCGCAAATCGGTTCATATGGTTGATTGTCACCACCCGAGAGCGCACCGGCACATCAAAGTCAAACTGAATCGCTGCTCGAAAATCGGTGGTAGGCTCAATAACACAAAGATCAACATAGCCTAACCCTTCTTTTCCTTTCTCTTTCCACCGGACCGGCATAAACCGGTGGGTTTCCCAGCGTGCAGCATCAAAGCCCCGCTTCACCTCCGCCGCGACCTGGCCGGGTGTCAGCATAGCAGCGTCAGGACTGCCGTAGGCTTTCAGGTAATTCAAAAACTCAGCACGCACCACGATCTCGCGCCGCCGTTTTTCCTCTTCCGCCTCCCACTCCCGCCACATGCTTGCTGAGTCTTCTTTGCCCATAGTATGCGGTAGTCTACCAAGCCCATTCACCCCGCGTCAATCTCCGATACGGCTCCCTGTTCTATCACCTGCCGGGTCCGGTGCACCAGGGTTTCGCTCGCTGTCACAGTCCATTATGTGCACACGATCAAGGACGTTTTGGCGGCTTTCGGGGTGATTCCAGAATGCTACCGCAGCCGCCAAAACGTGCTTGCGCTGCAACCGTATAGCAGCGCAAGCGTTGCCCCGCATCCGTATAGCGGGCCAATCCTTGACTACGTGTGCTGAGCAGCGGAAGAAGTGAGCAGCGAGCGAAACAACGCTTTCAACAAACGCTCAGAAAGGAGGTGAACAAATTATGATCGAGTTATATCTCTCCAGCGACGGCAAACACACGGTCCACGTGTCAGCCGATACGCCGGCGGAGTTAGCCAAACTAACACCAACCGCAAAGGCGCTCTATCAGAAAGTCATTGCTGAGTTCGGCACGAAGCAGAACAAGCGCCAGGCGGCAGGGAAGCCAGCCGGGAACGGCCATGCGCAGGTGGAAGAGGCTAATGCCCCGCAGTGCCCGGTACACCAGACCGCGATGGTCTATCGCCAGGGGCGGTTCGGTCCGTTCTGGTCCTGCTGGATCAAAGCCGAGAACGGCGCGTGGTGCCAGGAAACGAAAGACATTCCTGCAGCTACCCACGGACAAATCTTCGTAGCGTAAGTCAGACGCTACGGAGTAAAAGGGCTGGGTCGCAAGATCCGGCCCTTTTTTGTGCTTCGCGCTTAAATGAGTTTAGCGATCTCGTCCATCGCCTGGACAACGTCATCAATGGCATCAGGAAAGACGAGAATGCTGGAGCGCTCGCGCTCTTTGCCTTCACCTGCAAAGCGGGATTCCGTCACGATAAGGTACGGCTCCCCATTCTTTGCCTTCTTCACATCGAAGAAGTAGGTGCGCTTCCCGGCCTTGACGACTTTGGACGTTTCTTCGGCCATATACTCTTACCTTAGCACGCGCCCCGCCACCGGTCAATATCCTCCATCCCGCCAGAGCAGTGAGACCATCGCTTGCTCAAACAGGTATCAAACATGGGCCTGGAAGCTCGTGTGCTGCCATGAGACGGCTGATGGGAGAGGAAGTAAGGGTAACACACTGATGGGAAGAGAGCACCCGCCACACAATCCTACACTGGTCTATTTTTCCCCTCAGTTGGGACACCCACCCGGTAAAAACTCTCCTTGCCCTCCGGCTTGAGGAGACCAGCAACTAATTGCCAGGAGGGATCATAGGCACGAACCATGCGCAGGGCATCCTGGTTGCCCAATTCCTGGACCTGGGCTTCGGGAAGGTAGAACATGGGATTGCCGTCTCCCTGGTCATGCATGATCACGGTGGTGGTATCGATAACGAGTACCCCGCGTCCCATGGTCGATACCCCCAGTTGGGCGGCCGGGAAAAGCTTATGGAGGTTTTCCGTAATCCAGGTGAGATCCGAGAGCCGTTCGCGTTCGGCCCATTCCGGTATATGACGTGGTCCACCTTCGGGGGATGGCATGAGGACAGTATAGCACACACTTCCGTCATGCCTTTTATAGTTCTTACTGAATCGCTATTTCCAATAGGCTCTACGAGATAGCGGTGATTCTCCGCGCACGCGCATAGAGACGCCGATCGAACATATATCCCGTTCCTCGCACGTTAACAATCCGGAATGGCACCCCTTTGCCTTCTCCCAACTTCCCACGCAAATTATGCACATGTACCTTAATTAAATTCTGGGCTCTCTCTGAAGTAACATCATAGCCCTGCACCTCCCTTACCAGACTGCGCGCCCTCAAAACCCGCCCGGGATTGGTAGCCAGAATCGTGAAGAGGCGGAATTCAGAAGGGGTCAGTTTGACCTGTCGATTTCCCATCCTCACCTTAGTATCAAACTGGAAGCGCCCCATTCTGGGAGATCTATCCAAGCGTTGGAAGCGCCGCAACAGAGCAAATACCCTGGCGAGCAAAACATCCCCTACCACCGGCTTCAGGATGAACTCATCAGCGCCGGAGTCCAGCATGCGGATCTCGGTATCAACCTGGTTGGCATCGGTTAGCACGAGAATCGGGACAATGGTCGTCTCGCGCACTGAATAACAGATTCGTTCCCCATCCATATCAGGCAGGGTGGTATCCAAAATGATCAGATCCCAGTCATCCTCCTTCTGCACATTTAGTAGGATATCTCTCCCGGTTTCCGCAATAATGGTCTTAAACCTTTCTTGGGAAAGGATACTGGCAATACGGCTGCTGGCTTCTTTTTTGAATTGGGCGATTATGACTTTGCGCATGATGCGAGTCTCCTCCCCCTGCCAGCCATAACCGGCAGCCTGGTTAAAGGTATCAGGAGTGGTTCAAATACCCTTGACGGTTCGACGTATCCTGAGCGTGACATGGTTAAAACTAAGAACACAGGCGTTGGACCATGCCTCCATGAAATATACGATTAATTTGTTAGAACAGCAAATTCCGCGGGATGGCAGAAGGGACGATCTACCCATGAGGAGATAAATGGAGTAATATGTGGCTTGATGTGCCTATCCCGGTATCTCCTCTCCCCAAACAGGTGGGGGAGTTCAATCACCGAAGAAGCTGCCACCAGGCAGGTTGGCTCCGGATCAGGCGAACGCCTTCACCGCTTCGCCAAGCAAAGCTGCTTTACGCCGGCACCATCAGCCTGCACCTGCAAGGAAATCACCGGCCCAATCCATTGATAACCACCGCTCTTATGTTACTATTGCCTCAAAGGAGACGACTTGACCGCTCCAGGATCTCGGCTACCGAGCAATTTAGAACGGTGCAGATCTTGTCCAGCGTATCAAAGCGGATCCCCTGGCTGGTCTCGTGGTAGAGTTGCCCCAGGGCATTCTTGCTGATCCCGGTATGCCGGGAAAGTTCGGCCACGGTCATCCTTCGTTCCCCCAGCAACCGGCTCAAGTGAATTTTGATGGTCATGGTCCAGAAATATCACATCACCTATACGTTTGTCAACCCCACCTCGATTTTGTGTATCACTACCTATATTTCCCTATTGACAAGCAGTACACGTCTTGATATACTCTAGGTATGTTAACATAATCAATGAACAAGTCAAGGTACTTTAACAATATTCAAAATCGTTCTGGCAGAAGGGAGGTGATATTTCTATGATCGAGTTATATCTTTCCAGTGATGGTAAGCACACCGTACACGTCACAGCAGACACTCCGGAGCAATTGACCGCCCTGGTGCCGGTCGCCAAGGTTCTCTACCGGGAAGTGCTGACCGAATTCGGTACGAAGGCCCAGCTTTGGGAGGAGGCGAACCATCCTCAAAGCAACGGGCACACCCCCCTGGAGAAGCGCATCGACACCGTGGCGCAGGCGCTAGACGCCGTAGCTCCCCGGTGCCCTACCCATCAAGCGGCAATGGCCTATCGCCAGGGGCGGTACGGTCCCTTCTGGTCCTGTCGGATGAAGGAGCCGGATGGCAAGTGGTGCACAGCAACCCAGGAGGTTGTTAAAGCAAAGAACGGACAAAGCGCTGTAGCCTGACACTACTGGTGCATTTCAAAGGGCTGGGTCGAAAGATCCGGCCCTTTTTGGTACTTCTCATATCCTATACTCCTTTCCCGCGGTTTCTGTCAAGCGATATTACCGGGGGATAATGCCTTGCCACTGCGCACCGGCAAAGCGCTCACCGATGGGCGGAACATGAATAACAAATGATTTGGAATTATTCGGTATGCTTATAATACCCCCTCCTTGCCCCGAATTCTCCAGAAATGTAAACCACCAGCGAAACGTGATTTCCGTTTCTGGGTTTAGGGCCTGCTGATCAATTCTTTTATTTCGTTCAAGCGTATAAGGCCTTGTCCACACAAATAACCGATCGCCGGTATTGAGGGTTATATAGAACGTATCCCCGCCGAAGGATGGGATAATAATCTTCTGGCCATAGGTATTTCGAAGCGCGAAATCTACCCAAATCGTGTTTTCACCACCGACCTCTTTACAATCCATGACGCAGAGGATTTTGGCTGTCATGGCAAGTCCGTTTCCAAACGCTGTCGCACCATCTTGCAGGATGATACTGGGTGATGTGGTAGCTATTTGTGTGGGCGGCAGCGGCGTATTAGTCGGCACCGGCGGACTCGTCGGCTTGGGGGCTTCCGTAGGTTTAGAGGTAACGGTGGGAATAGGGGTATTGGTCGGCACCGGTGTGTTGGTTGGGACCGGTGTATTGGATGGTAGAGCAGCAATGGTAGCCTGGGCGATAGCGGCAGCCGTCGCTTGAATATTGGGCGTAGCTATTGGGACCTGAGTAGCTTGCGGCACGGTCGGCTGGGGGGTTGCCGTTATCACCTGTGGCCGTTGAACAGCAACCGCAGTCAGAGCGGCAGCTACCGCCTGGCTATTATCCGACGTATTACGGGAAGAGAGCACCATAATGATCCCGGCGCCCGCAAGTGCAGAGATAAGGGCAACCCCGGCAAACGCCAACAGAGGTCCTATCCAGTTCCGCCGGCCTGTTGCAGGAGGAAGCACCGCTACCCCTGGCCGGATCACAATCGTGTCTGGCCGGGGATGTGCATAGGGGGAATTGACCTGGGCGGTAATAATTTGGCCGGGATCATCCTCAGTCGCGGCCTGAAGCGCCTGGTTTGTGGGTGCCGGGGGATCGACGTTGACTACAACAAGATCCCGAATTACCCGATCAGACATCTGGTTTGCGGCATCGCAAAATTTCTGAAGATCCATGTGCCTGGGGACAGGATCTAATTTATCAATCCCCAGCTTTTGATAGATATTGCCCATGTGAAATTTGACGGTCCGCTCCGACCTATCCAAATGTTCAGCAATGTCTTTATATGATGTTCCTGAACAGGCTAGGGTCAGGACTTCAAATTCGCGTTTCGTAAGCGTTTTTAGCTTCGCTATGCGGTCATCCAGATCGGCCATAATCCCTCCTGCACTCGAGTACAGGTATCAAAAATCGCTTCCTACACCTGGGTACAGGGGCGTCTTTTCCAAAATCCTGCGACCAGGCACTTTCACAGTCAAAACGAATTTCCCCAATCAGTACCTCAAGACAGTAGTAATCGCCCTTGACCTGTGATTTAATCGTCATGTGCGATGACGTATGGGGAAGGCCTATTATGCCACAATTTACCGCTTATGTGAAATCGGAATCAGAGGAGGATTGTGATGACTAATCCGAATAACCCGAGTTGGAATTTCAAACCCATTGCCGGATCTCCGGCGCCTGGTACACCTAGCCAGAGAAGTGCCCGTTTTAGCGTTCCCAACCACCACGTGCGGCATATCTATATTACCGGCATAAAAGCGGTCACGCGGATGGAGGTGCAGGCAGCCTTAACCAAACGAGCGGTGCAATACAACCTGGAGCTGTACCAGTTTACCCTCACGATGATGGACGAAGCCTTTGGCCGCATCTTTGACCTCTTTTATGCCAAAGCCCGGTCCCAGCCGCACGAAGAACAGATCAAGCGATTTATTGAAGTCACCATCGTGGATCTGATGCAATCGATTAGCACTGAGCTTACCGACACCTACGGGCAGATTGCCGCGATTGCCGCCGAAGCGCTGGAATCCGAGGATGTACCAGGATTCTTCGACCGGCTCTTCGGGAGGATTTAGCCATGAACGGCTGGTTGTTTCTGTTGATTTCCTTATGCCTTTTTGCCTGGCTGATCCAGCGGGAACGGCGCGACCGCAGGTACTTTGATTACCAGTGGCATATGTACTCCGGCTTTCCGGGCTTGCTGCACCGGCTGGTGGCTATTCTGGAGGTCGTCCTGGCGCTGACGCTGCTTCCAGCCCTCCGGCTTCTTATCCATGTAATACTTCCGTGGCTAATAGATCTGTTCATGCGCCTCAAGCTCACCCGATCCAAGCGGCGCATTGAGGACCAGGTCTTTGAGGCCGTTGCTGAGATTGAGCGTTTTGATGATGTTCTCAAGCGGAGGAAGCTATGAACCAGGACAAAGATTGGCACTTTCGATCCTTTGACAACAAACCGACGACACCCGAGGATATCGCTCGTCTCGAATGGGTCGAGGCCAGTTTGCTCTCCGATGAGGAGTTCGGCAAGCTGTTTCGCCACAAGATCCACATGGGATCAACCCAATGCGAAGAGGCGAAAATCTTTCAAGCCTATTGCAGCCAGATCCTAGCTGCCTTGGGAACCCATCCCGGCTTGGAGATACTCACGATAGCAAAGGCCAAGATACTGGACCGGTACGTCCACATCATGGGTGTGCTGCCGCCTTCCCATTACGTGACGATCTCCGGCTATTCCTACCCGTTCCATCCCTGCGTGACGGAAGTACTCTGGCAAGTCCATGAGGAGATCGCCAGGCTGGAAGTTAAATCCCACCGGACGGGTGATGCTTTTGAGGGGCTGCTTTTGGGCTACGAGCCGAAAGCCACTGAGGAGAAGTAGGGATATTATCCGTGAAATTAGCTGTGAAATTAGCCGTAAATTATCCGTACCCGTCAGCCACAGCTAATTCCAAAGAGAGGGTTTTGTGATGCTGAATTTATCTGATGCGTGCGGCAACAGTACCGGTGGAGGAGAGGAGAGCCTATCAATCCCCTCCACCAGAAGAGGGAGAATGAAGGGTGTTGATTTTGGCGGCCAGCTTTGGCGTCTCGTTGAACAGTTCGGGATTCTCGATCAGGAGATGGCCTCGCTTGCTATCCGTGGCCAGGCCATCCCCAATGACCCGATTGTGAAGTATCACATCCAAAGATGGGTTAAACAGGCTATGCTTACCCGAAGCCCGAAGAAGCATTACAAGCACATGGTCTATCATCTTCCCGGCCTGCGGGCGAGAATTGTGTCTCACAATTACCGGGTGGCAAAGCTGACCCACTATCTTCTTGTCCATACCCCCCAAGGCAAACAGATCACGTACACCGCTGATTCCCACCCCCAGGTCAAGCCGGATGCGGTGCTCTGCTTTTCCGGCCGAGAAGTCACCTCAATCTTCATAGAGTACCAAACCACGACCGAGGCCTGGACCACTGAACGCAAGATCCAACGGTATATTGATTCTGATCTCCAGGGCGTGAAGCTATTCTTCATCGAACGAACCGAGGCATCCATCCTCCAATTAGCCCGAGCAACCGATGCCGGAGATTTCTGCTTTGCCAACCCCGACCGGGTCCTGGCAAGCCGTACACCCTGGACTGATCCGCTCTTCTACTTCGGCGGAGGCGGTAACAACCCGCTTCCGTTACTTAAACCAGAGAAATGAGAGGTGTTTCGATGCATATTACCAACCCTCGCCATGCCATACCTTTGCTTCAATGGGAACATGAGAAACAAGAGCTGCGGCAGTCTATCCTGCTCCTTGACGAGGCCCGCACCCGAGGAACGATTATCCGAGGGGCGCCAGGGAGCGGTAAAACCACGCTGGTCGCCATGATTGTCTATGGAGACTTGATCCGTGGCAAGCCCGCGCTCGTCATTGACGCAAAAGGAGCGCTCAAGCGTCAGGTTCTGAAGCTCATTCTCCGTAATCCCATGCCTCGACGGGTAGACCTTCTCTCCCGCTTGCGCCTCTGGCCAGTGGGGCACGCAAATTGGACCTACACCCTTCCCTGGCTGCACCCACCTGGTCCGCACAGCCAACGGGCGCAGCGTTTCTTAGATGTCACCATGAAGATGCTCCCGTCGCTTGATAACGCGCCTATCTTAGGCAAGCCATCCCTGTATGGCATTGGTATGCCGGTGATGATGATCCTCTCCTCGTTAGGCTACCAGGTTACCGAAGCCATAGACCTCCTTTACGACATTGGCACCATCGGCAGCTTTTGGCGATCAAAGCTGTTCCAGGCCGAGCGGGTGGTGCCCCAAGCCGTGAGACTTCTAGAGCGCACATACTTACAGTGGCCGGAGCGGACCCGCAAAGAACGGCGCTACGCTTTTGAAGCCCACATCTTCCCGTATCTCCTCTCTGACACGCTTCGAGCTATGGCCGGGTCTACTACGCCATTTGACCTTGAGACAGCGGAGGCCGAGGGACTCACAATCTTTGCCGATACCTCTAAAGTGGAGGAGGAGACCGTCCGGGATACCGTTACCTTGCATTTATTCCAATATTTCCTGGAGTACATCCGCAGGCGAGGAGTAGGGAACGTAACGCCCTGGTCCCTGGTACTGGAGGAGGCGGCTATTCTGATGCGCACCGAGTCGCTTGTCACTGATGTTCAAGCCCTGGCCAATGAATATCGGAATAACCGGCTGGAGTCTACCATCAGCTTCCAATCGGTCAACCAGGTTTCCACCAAGCTATTAGAGCTGCTGTACTCCTTTGGCACCCACTGGATCGGTAAGACCAGTTCGCAAATGGAAAGCGAGATCGAGGCCGATTTCCTGACGACCTACGACCCCCACCTGGTTAAGTTCGAAGGGTATGCCAGCTATGACTCCCGCTCCGGGCGGCAGACGGGGCACAATAACCCGATGTTCTTTTCGGTCGAGGAGCAGCGCCGGATGACAGCAGATCGGCTGACCGAGCAGCAGGGAAGGCAATTCATGGTGAAACGCTATCTGGATGAGGCTACGGTTGATCCGATAGTCCACCAGGTAACAACGACCATCGATACCCCTGACACTTCCTGGATTACCGAGGAAGATTTACTCCAGGCGGAGGAAGAGAACCTGAAGACCTTTGCTCAGAGCGTTGCTCACATTCTGGAGGAGGTCGATGCACGCTTGCGATCCCCAGCTTCCCCACAGAAGAAAGCAGCGAGCGGGAAGGGGAGACAGCAGCGGCCCCTTCAATTGGCGTAAGGGAGAGCAGGAATGTCACCAACGATCGAGTTACCAAGCCCGGCGATCTGCGTGTGGTGTATAAACCAGTACAAGGAACGGTGCATCTCCCAGTGTGCGCCGGAGGGAAAGTTCCGCTATCTTGAGCCAAGTTCGTTGGAGCAATGGGAAATGCCGCCAGCATTGCCACCGTTTCGGGAACTCCTTCAAATGAGCGGGCATGAGAAGCTGGCCATCCTCTACCTGGGGCTTTTCTACCTGCACTGGATGGAGACGAAAGAGGTATAGGGGGAGGGAGTATAATGGAGCAACTGCCTATGAAGACTCACAAACACCAGGTTATTTTCTCCGCTCGCAAGCGCCGGATTCCGATGATGCAGCGGGCGCCGATTGACCGGCTTCCGCCTTCCTACGTGACGAAGCGGGATATTCAGATCATCCAGGCGGTCTACGAATGCCGGGCGCTGACCACGACCCAGATTGAAGCGCTTTTCTTCACCCCACCAGGGCAGAGGTCAGGGGGGAAGCTCGATACCCGCTGCCAATACCGGCTGCAGATGCTCTTCCACAAAGGTTATCTCTTTCGTGACGAACAGCCGGTGAAGCTGTCCGAAGGCCGAAAGCCCCTGGTGTATTTCCTGGATACTAAAGGAGCAGCGCTTCTTGCTTCCCTGTCTGACCGGACGGTTGCAGCGCTTGGCTGGCAGCCACGGGATAACAGCGTACGGTATCTCTTCCTGGAGCATTTGCTTGCCAGCAATGATATCCGGATCGCGATCACAGTTGAAGCGAGAAAGCATGGCTGGATCATTGAGGAATGGCGGGATGAAAAACAACTGAAGAGTCCGCAGATGAAGGACATCGTGACGATTACCGGACCTGACGGAATTAAAGCCAAAGCAGTGGTCGTGCCGGATGGCTACTTTCGGCTCCAGACACAAAAGGACGCCCATCACTACTTCTTGGAAACAGATATGCGAACTGTGACAGGAGAGGCCAGCGTTTGGGGGAGACGAGATTGGGCGCGGAAGGTGAGAGCCTATCTGACCTATTATGCCAGCGGATTATATAGGACACGGTACCACACCGCTGATATGCGGATCTTGGTGGTAACTACCGGAGAGGGGAGGCTGGCAAATCTCAAGCGCGTGACGGAAAAAGCAGGCGGGCGAGGCCGCTTCTGGTTTACCACCTTTGACCACATTACCACGGGAAATATCTTGACCCACCCTCTGTGGCAGGTCGCCAGCCGGAATGGGTTCTTTTCTATGATCGGGGACGCCGCTACATGACCACAAAGGAGATCGTAGGATGACCGGAGACATCTGGATGACCGGTGCAGAGAGTATTTGACTGTTGGGACAAAAATGGGTCGCCTGGTTGGCCCTCACGCATCTTCAGGTCTTGATGTGCCCCTAACCCTCGATACTAGCCTCACCGGGCAATAGCAAGACTCAACCAATCCCCAAGTTCGTAGAAAGGATGGCTGGGGGCCAAATCCAGGCGGCAATATTACTATACCAAAAACGAATAAGGCGATGTATAGGAGAAAGGGAAACTATGATTGTTCAATCAGATGCCCACTGGATGCCGCAAGACCCAGTAACGGAGAAACGGCTCATTGTTGTGTTAGCTCGGATGGCTCGCTATGTGCTGACTGAGAAGCAGGATGTCCCTTCATCCCAAGATGCCAACCAATATCCGGAGGACGCTCTATCCGAGCAACTCGCCATTGATCTAATTCTTCAGGATATACCGAAGAGGGAACCAGAGAAAAAGGGTGGAGAAACGATAAGGAACCAGGAAACTCCACCAATACCGGTAGCTGAGGAGAAACGGGAAGTTACATTCGAAGGAACACAGTTGCTATTATTTTAGAGGATCACCGGGACTGTTCTTCATCTTCCAGGTTATATGTTTGGAGGAGAATCTCAAGATCGTCTCTCTTGATCCTGCGCCCCTGAATTCCCTTGATCTTTTGATAGGGCAGTAAGCCTTTATCCATGAGCTTATATATCGTTGGGCGGGAGACGCCAAGCAATTCGGCAGCTTCAGAGACATTGAGCCATTCCTGTTCTGTATCTGCCATGCGCGCTCCTTTTACAGTATTTACAGTAAAAACAGTGATTACACTATTGACAATATTTACAACTTGGCCTATAATACTATCAGGACGGACATCCTGGAGGCACTATACGTCATTCTTGCCTCCCCAGTATATCCGGTTTAACGAGACGGGACAAGAAAGGGGATAAAAAATGGCAGTAAGGGTAAGAAAAGCACCTCTTCCACGAACCAGCGGATGCGACTTTACCATCTCTCCAGCAAAAATCGTTATCAGCAATACTCAAGAGACTAGAATTACAGAATACCGGTCTGGACCGGACCCCAACGGACCACGGAAATGCATTATCTGTAAGCAATCGTTTGGTCCTGGTCAAGAGTGGCTCAAAAAGTGGAACATTGATCATACCTACGCTATGGGTGTCCACACATCCTGTGATTCATCCCGCTAACAAACTTTGTGGTAGATCAGCCCGATTCGTGGGGAATACCATCCTGCGAATCGGGCTTCCCGTTTAGGAGAGTGAAATGAAGGGAAATACTAGCACCTTTAATGGAAGAGTCAGACCCAAGAAAACCGAACCGAGCATTGCTGATCTTGTGAAACTACCGCTTCAGCGACAAGCGTTTGTCTACCAGCGCCTCTCATCCCACGAGCAGATTAAAAAGAGTGTATACAGCTTAGCCATGCAGGATGGCCTTGAAAACCTCGCGAAGGAGGAAGGCTACCCTGAGGAGTCTATCATTGTGGAACGGCGGGACCTGGGAATCTCTGGAACATTCGGACAGGAGAAACGAGAGGGACTTGCCCACCTTATTCATTGCATAGAGACAGATGAAATCGAAAGCATCTATGTCGTCCATGCCTCCCGCCTCTTCCGAGACCAAACTCTCATCGACGGCTTTGCCTTTGCTGAACTCTGCAAACAGCATGGTATCATTATTGTCATGCCGAACATGCGGCTAAATCTTCGCGACAAGATGCACATGCGCATGTTCCGTATGGAGCTAGAGCGGGCTGCGGATGAGCTTGAGTTGATGAGCCTACGGTTAGGCGGCGCCCGTGAGCTGAAGGCTAAGCAGGGACGCTATGCTGCCGGGTCTATGTCTGTTGGTTATGTCCTAGACACCAACGAGGATAGCCTCACCCATGACAAGTACCTGTTGTATGAGCCGCACGCTGCGATTGTTCGGCAGATCTTTGCCCTCTTCCCGCACTTTGGCTATTCGCCTCTCCGCCTATCCCGCCACTTTCACCGGGAAGGCATTCGTATTCCCTTTTTCCCGCCGGAATTTCAGTACATGGAAACCCGCTCCGCAGTCCTTCAGATGAACAAGACCGATACCGGCTATCTTATTACCAAGAAATTTATCATCCGTGCCCTTACGAACCCCACCTACATTGGTTGGTGGATCTGGGCTGGGGAAGTAATTAGTAAGGATAACCATCCGAAGATCATCGCCGAAGAAACATTTTGGCATATGCAGGAGAAGGTCAGCATCAGCAAACCGAAAGGGAAGGCTGCCTATTCTGAGCCGATGATGCTTCAGGGACTACTCTTTTGCACAAACCACGAAAACGCTATCCAGATGATCAGTAGTCGCCACGATAGCCGTTACCGCTGCAATAACCAGTCCCACCTTGGCATCTATGATGGCTTATGCTTTACCGTTACTAAGGAAGTGCTGGATATTCCTATCAGCGAGTTTATCATCTCTCAATGCTCGTATGCCGGGTATGCGACGACAATTATTGAACAATTGAAGCAAGGGTATGATGCAGCAAAGGAAAAGGCTGATGCCAATAAACGAGAGCATGCCCGGCTCACTAGGGAAATAGAAACCCTGAAAGAGAATTTAGCCCAAACCAAGACCCAGCAGCAGGTCTCAATGATTTTAGCGATGATTGAGGAGCGGATGCAGGAACGGGAGCGGCTCAAGGACATTCGATCATATCCTGCCGGCCGAGTTGGTGAAGTGCTTCATTTTGACAAGGTTGCTGATTTTCTCTCCAATATCGCAACTATTTGGCCGACGCAGCCAGATAGCTTGAAAAACGAGTTCCTTAAAATCGTGCTTGATAGAATTCTCATTCGGCATGAGGAAACAAGCATTTACGCACGCATTGTATGGAAGACCGGTGTCGAACAACAGATCCTCATTCAACGTCCTTTTAAGCCGATGCAGAAAGAGGATATCTGGACGGAGGAAGAATCGGAATGGTTCCGGCAGTATTATAAGACAGCAGCTTGGCCGGACATTATGCGGAGATTTTCCAATCGGTCTTACCACTCAATTATCAGTCGTGCTCGGGATCTTGGGTTAGGACGCGGTGGAAAACCACCGGGAAATGGGAAGAGGTGGTCCGAAAAGGATGATGCTATCGTCAAACGGTTCTTAGATGGCGAAATAACTGCAGAAGAAGCAATTATCCTATTAGAACGTAGCCCCTTTGCGTTTTTCCATCACCTTAGATGGCACGGGATATATCAGAGCAAATTCACACACTGGAAAGAACGCATCGTATGGAGTGTGGTGGATATAACGGAAGGTCCTCAAGGACATCTTTCGTAAAGGCCGGCAGGCCGCGACTTATATCAATTTCCACCTCGATGATAGCCCCATCTAGCCCCACCAACGCACAACTGGCAACCTTGGCAAGCATAGCTTCCCTTTCTCGCAAGCAAAATCTTCGGATGCAGAACGTAATAGGATCGCGAATTTTGGATAGGAATACTGTAGATGGAGAAAATGCCGGGACCCGTGGGTTCTTATCCCCTATAACAACCCGCCATTCGCGCCCGCTGTTGCACCAGCGCCAGCACCACATCGATGGCGGAAGTCGGCACCCCTACCATGCGCCCCAACTCCTGCACCACCGTCACCAGGGCATCGATTTCCATGGGGCGGCCGCGCTCCAAATCCTGCAGCATGGAGGTCTTATGCACGCCCACGGCGGCAGCGCCGGCAATCCGCTGCTCAATATCCACCCCAAAGCGCACCCCCAGCTTCTCGGCAATCTCTTGGGCTTCCAGCATCATGGCGCGCGCTACCGCCCGCGTGCCGGGATCAGAGGTGATCACATCCAATGTGGCGCCGGTCAGCGCGCTGATGGGGTTGAAAGCCAGGTTGCCCCACAACTTAACCCAGATCTCATTGCGGATCTGGTTGCGGATGGGTACGCGAAATCCGGCCTGCTGCAGTACCTGGCTAAGCCGGGTCACGCGCGCACTCTTCTCCCCATCCGGCTCTCCGAGGGTCAGCCGGTTGCTTTCGATATGCTGGATCACCCCCGGTTCTACCACCTCGGCCGCCGGATAAACCACGCAGCCGATAGCCCGTTGCGGCCCAATGGTGCGCCACTGTTTGCCGCCCGGGTCTATGCTCTCAAGCTGATAGTTCTCCCACGCCCCTGCCTGGCGGTAGAAATACCACCAGGGGATGCCGTTCACAGCCGTGACAACTGCTGTGTCTGGACCAAACAGAGGCAGCAAGCTGTCTACAATAGCCGGTACGGAATGCGCTTTTAGCGTAATAAACACATAATCCTGCGGGCCGGCCTGGGCCGGGTCATCGGTGCAGTGCGGGTGCGCCACCCGTTCTTCTCCATCGATCAGCAGCTTGACACCACGCTCCTGCATCGCCTTCAGGTGCGGCCCGCGCGCAATCAGGGTGACGTCCACTCCGGATAATGCTAGCTGCACTCCCAGGTAACCGCCAATCGCCCCGGCGCCATAGATGCAAACCCGCATTATGTCAGCCCTAATCTCTCCGCCAGCCCGATGCGCTGCATTTTGCCCGTAGGACCTTTGGGGATCTCCGTCAAAAACACGATTTTGCGCGGCACCTTGAAATTCGCCAATCGCTCCCTGGCAAAATCCCGCAGCTCTTGCTCGCTGGCCTCTGTTCCCTGACGCAAGACCACGGCGGCCGCCACCTCTTCACCCAATTTCGGGTGCGGCATGGCAAAAGTTACCACCTGCAGCACCGCCGGGTGCTCCATCAACACCTCATCCACTTCGCGCGGCGAGATCTTTTCCCCACCCCGGTTAATGATTTCCTTCAGCCGGCCCCTGATGGTCAAATACCCATCTTCATCCAGAGAACCCTGGTCCCCCGTCCGGAACCAGCCGTTAGTGAAGTTTTCCGCGTTAGCTTTAGGGTTATTTTCATACCCGTTCGTCACATTGGCGCCGCGGATCACTATCTCGCCAATGCTACCCGGTGACAACAACGCCCCTTGCGCATCCATAATTCCCACCTCCAGGCCAAACGGAATCCCCACCGTCCCGACTTTGCGGGGCAGAGGCGGCAGAGGATTGCTGGTCATTTGGTGCGAGGCTTCCGTCATGCCGTAAGCTTCAATTACGGGTACGTGAAAGGTTTTCTCCAGCTCCTGGAAAACCTGCGGTGGCAAAGATGCCGACGATGAGCGTACAAAGCGTAAACGCGATGCAGCTATCACATCCTGGTTGCGTCCCGCCCGCTCCAAAATCGCCTGGTGCATCGTCGGCACAGCCGTATACCAGGTAGCTTTCGACTCGGCCAACCCACTAAAGAATTGCAACGCATTGAAACCCGGCGTGCAGAACACACTGGCTCCCACACTCATCGAGGTCAGCACTGCCGCCATCAACCCGTGAATATGGAATAACGGCATTACATTCAAGCAGCGATCTTCGCTGGTCAAAGACAGCGTCTCGCGGATATGCTCGGCCGTCGCGCAGATGTTCTTTTGGCTAAGAGGTACAATTTTGGGCCGGGAGGTAGTACCGGAGGTATGCAGCACGAGTGCTATGTCATCCGGCCCGGCAAAGCCGCCCGCGCTAAATTCAGCGCCAGCCGCCGCCATATTTGCTTGTTGAGCGTCGACCGGCACAATCTTGAAGAGACCCGCCGGTCCGGTGGGCTCTGCGATGAGGTGCAGTATCGGGATATTTAGCTCCCGGGCGACGTCAATAGCCGTGGAAGTACTCCCTTGCTCCAGCAGCAATGCTTTGGCCTGCAAGTCGCGCAGGTAAAAATCAAATTCGTTCCGCTGATACGCGGGATTCAGCGGGGCGGTGGTCGCTCCGGCGCCGATAGCGATAAAGGCGGTCGCCATCTCCGGTCCATTAGGCAATAGAATTGCCACACGGTCGTTACGACCGATCCCGATTTGGTTTAAGGTAGATAGCGTATCTGCGACATGCTTACGCAGCTCACGATACGTCAGCGCAGGCCGGTTGGGAGCAGCAATGGCCGGCGCATCGTCCGCCCCGGCAGCAATCAGATCCCAAATAGTGGAAGCATTCATGATAAATAGTAACCTTTCCCAAGATGTAGTTTTACCCCAACTCGCGGGCATTATACCTTTAATTTATTCCCCTGGCTGCCCCTTCTCAATCTTTGCCCACGTATCTTTCAACCCTACCGTGCGGTTGAAAACCAGCTTACTATGGGTGCTATCCGGGTCCACGCTGAAATACCCCTGCCGCTCGAACTGGTAGCGCTGTCCGGGCAAAGCATCCTGCAAACTCGGCTCTACGTAAACATTGGGCAGCACCTCCAATGAAGCCGGGTTCAAATTATCCAGGAAAGTTTGCCCTTCTGGCTCATCATCCGGGTCGGGTTTCAGGAAGAGCCGGTCATACAGCCGCACCTCGACCGGCACTGCCTGCTCGGCCGATACCCAATGGATGGTGGACTTCACCTTGCGTCCATCTGGCGCATTGCCGCCCCGCGTAGCCGGGTCGTAGGTGCAACGCAGCTCTACCACATTGCCATCTGCATCTTTTACCACACCCACGCACTTGATGAAATAGGCATACCGCAGGCGCACTTCCCGTCCCGGCGCCAGCCGGAAATACTTCGGCGGCGGCTCCTCCCGGAAATCTTCCTGCTCGATATACAGCACCTGGCTAAACGGCACTTTGCGCGTGCCCGCGCTCGGGTCCTCCGGGTTGTTTACTGCATCCATCTGCTCTACCTGCCCTACGGGATAATTGTCAATCACCACCCGCAAGGGGCGCAACACACCCATCACCCGCGGCGTGCGTTGGTTGAGGTCTTCCCGCACACAGTGCTCCAACAAGGCCACATCAACCATACTGTTGGTCTTTGCCACACCGATGCGGGCGCAGAATTCCCGGATCGCCTCTGGCGTGTAGCCACGGCGGCGCAGGCCGGAGAGCGTGGGCATGCGCGGGTCATCCCATCCCTGCACATAACCGCCTTTCACCAGTTGCAGCAGCTTGCGCTTGCTCAAAATAGTATAAGACAGAATCAGCCGTGCAAACTCGATCTGGCGCGGGTGATAAATCTGCAAAGCGTCCAGGAACCAGTCGTACAGCGGGCGGTGATCTTCATACTCCAAGGAGCACAGCGAAAACGTGACGCCCTCAATCGAGTCGCTCTGCCCATGGGCGAAATCGTACATCGGGTAGATACACCACTTGTCCCCCGTCTGGTGATGGCTGGCATGAATATTGCGGTACATCACCGGGTCGCGCATGTTGAAATTGCCGGAGGCCATATCGATCTTCGCCCGTAGCGTGCGCGCCCCATCCGGAAACTCGCCTGCCCGCATCCGCGAAAACAGGTCCAGGTTCTCCGCGACCGCACGGTCCCGGTAAGGGCTATTCTTCCCCGGTTCCGTTAAAGTACCTCGGTACTCC
>SHYO01000050.1 GCA_009692745.1 Chloroflexota bacterium | reverse complement strand
GCTGAACCAGGCGGAGCGCAGCTATCTGCATGAGGACATCGCGCGGGCGCTGGAAGCGATGTATGGGGCAGAGGTGGGCACGGTGGCGGTGCTGCTGGCCTGGCATTACACCGAGGCCGGGCTGCTGACGCCGGCCCGCACCTACCTGCGCCTGGCGGGGAAGCAGGCGGCCGCCAGCGCCGCCCATGCCCTGGCCGCCGACTACTTCAGCCAGGCGCTGGCGCTGACGGGAGAGGCGGAAGGGGAGCTGCGCTTTGACCTGCTGCTGGCGCGCGAGGAAACCTATTATCTCGGCGGGCAGCGCGAGGCGCAGCGGGCCGACCTGGCTGTGCTGGAGACGTTAGCCGCTACCCTGGCCGGCCCACGGCGCCAGAGTGACGCCGCCCTGCGCGGGGCGCGCTATGAGGTGCGCATTGTCAGTGATTATGCCAGGGGTGTGGCGGCGGCGCAACAGGCGCTGGCTGCCGCTGAAAGCGCCGGCGATGTGGTGCGCCAGGCGGCCGCCCGGCGCTGGTGGGGCGAAGCGCTATGGCGGCAGGGGGAGTACGCGGCGGCGCAGGCACAGTTAGGCACGGCGGTTAGCCAGGCGCGCCAGGCTGGGGATGTGCAGATGGAAGCGGAAGCGCTGCGTCACCTGGGGATAGCCACTCTTTATTGTGGCGATCTGCCAACCGCAATCTCCCTCTACCAGGAGGCGCTGGCGCTGAGCCGCCAGATAGGGGATCGGGGGGGCGAAAGCAGCAATCTCAGCAACCTGGGCGGGGCGATGATTGTGCAGGGCTCATACGAGCAAGCCCGGCGCTACCTGGAGGAAGGGTTGCAAGTGGCCCGCCGGGTCGGCTGGCGCGAAAGTGAGGCGTATATCCTGGGTAACCTGGCATCCGTCGCGCTAAATTTGGGTGACTACCCCCAGACTGAACTCTATGCCACCCAGGAGCTACAGCTCAGCCAGGAACTTGAACTGCGCAGGCTAGAGGCAGATGCGTTGACGACTCTGGGTAGGGCCCACTTGCATGACTTTGCTGGCGAATCCCGTTTTCCGTAGATAGGGCACCGGATTTCGCCGGATGTTACGCTTAGTGGTGACGTTCTCCACTCCGATTTTCGAAGGTTTTCGGCTCCAAAAACAGATATTTTGAATTCGCCAGCAGAATCTTGCATATGGACCAGGTCGCTGCCGGCCTGGAACAGGTGCGCGCCGCCTTGAGCACTTCTCAAGAAATGGGCGATTGGGAGAACGAACCGATCGCCCTGCTCGCCCTGGGGGAGGCGCTGCGCCGGTTGGGGCAGGCGGCGGAGGCTGAAGCGGTCTACCGCGAAACCCTCGAAAAGGCCCAGGCGCACGCCGACCTGGGTGTGCAGCTCTTTGCCCTGGCGGGCCTGGCAGCTACGGCGCTGGACCTTGCCGCCCCGCGCCAGGCGGGGGAGTACGCGCTGGAGATGTTGTCGCTGCTCCCCAGACACGAAGTTCGCCAGAATCTGGCCTCTGTGGCCGATCTGTACCTGGCCGGCTACCGCGGGCTGGCGGCGGTGGCGGATGGCCGGGCCTTGGCGGTGCTGCAAGCCGGCTATCGGATGCTGATGGACACGGCTACAAAAATTGAATCGGAAGGCCTGCGCCGCAGCTTCCTGGAGAACGTGCCCGCCAACCGGGAGCTGGTCGCCGCCTGCGCCCAGAGCTTTCCTAATGGCGTGCCGGACGCGCCGGTCGACCTGGCGGCGCTCTTTCCAACGGCGCCAGACGCCTCCTCTGTAACAACCGAACCGGCCGTCGTCGAGACAGCGCTGGTGGAGCTGGATGTAGCAGTCGAGACGCCGCTGCAGGCGTTCAACGGGCAGGTCGCCCCCGCTGCTGCACCCCCTGGAGCCTCCGCACCGGCAAGACCCGTCACACCGCTGCCTGTACCTGTGCCTGCGCTGGCGCCATCTTCCCAGGTGGATTTGAGCGGGGCCGGCCTGGCGGGCGCGCTGTTGAATGCGAAAAACCTGGCCGGTTGGCGGCTGACGGGCGCCGACCTCAGCCGGGCGCAGTTGCGGGCCGCTGATTTGCAGCACACCGACCTGCGCGGCGCTGACCTGCGCGACGCCGATCTGCGGGCCGCGAACTTGCGCGGTGCTGATTTAAGCGGCGCGAACTTGCGGGGCGCCGATCTAACCGGGGTCCTCAGCGACGAGCAAACCCTGTGGCCGGAGGATCTGCCGCCCCGGCAGAGACCTCTCTAATCATCTACTTACCGGACCTGGTTCGGGCAGCGTCTCGCTCGTCACGGACATGGGGCTGCCGCATCTAAAGGACTGATCTATGCCATCTAACGCCTATCACTTCATTGACACCTGGTATATCCGCGGCACCGTACAGGAGGTCGCCGATATTCTGCTAAATGCCGACGACCTGCCCCGCTGGTGGCCATCCACCTACCTGGATGTACGTCTCACCAAGCGAGTACTCTCACACGGCAGCGAGCGTAAAGTGGGAGAGGAAGGTTCTGTGTATGCCAAAGGCTGGTTACCCTACACCATCCGCTTCAACTACCGCGTCGTAGAGCAGCGCTACCCCAATGGCTTCACCATCGCCGCTGCGGGTGATCTCACCGGTCGCGGCGTCTGGTCCTACCAGCAAGATGGCGATTATGTCAAAACCACCTTTGAGTGGATTATCCAGGCCGACAAGCCGCTACTGCGCCTCTTCTCATTTGCCTTCAAGCCCATCTTCGCCAGTAACCACCGCTGGACGATGCGCCAGGGAGAGGAAAGCCTGAAACTGGAGCTGGCCCGTCGCCGCGCCACCGCCCCTGAAGCGCTTGCCGCAATTCCCCCACCACCAGGCCCGGCTCCCACCTGGCCCTGGGCTGTTCTAGGCCTGGCCTCTGCCGCAGGGCTGCTCTGGTGGCTCTTCTTCCAGCAACCCATCCTCAAAGTGCGCTGTTCTTCAACACGCCACTCTCTGCTGCCACGTCTCTTCCGTGCCCTACTGGCCCGCTCTGCCCTCAAATCTGCCGCGCGTTCTGACGCCCGCCGCCTATCGCGGCGTCAGAACGCTTTGCAAGCGCTGCTGGAAGGTGAGAGATGAGGAAACACCATGCGTTCTGACGCCTATCGCGTTCTGACGCCTATCGCTCGGAAGTCTGTTTTCTTAAGCCCATATGGTATAATAGGACACCCGGCAGGTAAAAGACTATTTCCGGTCGTTAATACTATCAGGCGATACGATGAACCTATGAGCAGTTTCGGGGAATCCTTACTTCAAATGCGACGGTTGTGTGGGTAGCTATGTATGAAATCCTGATTGAGCGCTTGCTAGAACTTGAGCATCCCGCCGCTCAGCAAGATCTCCTGCAGCAGCACAGGGCAGATGTAAACGATCGGCTCCTGAGCGAGATGAAAGGCCGCGCCGATCATCTGATGTGGGCAGATGTGGATATCTGCCTACGAAACGTGCGGGCGATGCATCTGGCCGCCGACCTCTCCCAAGATCCAGCGCACCGGGCGCTGGCGCTGCTGGCCGAAGCCAATATCGATCACAAGTTGGCCCGGTACATCGAAGCCATCGCGCATTACGACGCAGCGGCAGAGATCTACCACAACCTGCACAGAGCCGTGGATGAAGCCGCCGCCCAGATAGGCAAGATTTCTTCGCTACGGAACCAGGGCCGGTATACCGAAGCCCTGGCCACGGGTGAGAGTGCGGCTGCCGTGTTAGAAGCCCATGGAGCATGGCTGCGGCTGGGCCGTTTGCTGGCCAATATGGGCACGGTGCATGGCCGGCTGGGCGATGATCATCGCGCCCTAGAACTCTTTAACCGGGCGCGCCAGCTATATGAGCTGTCCGGTCCTGAAGGCGTACGCAGTATCCCTCTCCTCGAGACGAACCGGTCGATCACCTTACGCAACCTGGGAGAGTATGCGGCATCAATAGCTGCCAGCCTCAGGGCGCAGGAACTTTTTTCCCACCACGGTCAGAAGATTGAGCAAGCCCGCGCCCGGCAGAGCCTGGCTATTACTCAGTTCGTGCTAGGAAAATACAATACCTCGCTTGAGCTTTTCGACCAGGTGCGCGAGGTCTTCCTGGCCGAAGGATTGCAGCGCGATGCCGTGCTGGTCGACTTGTTTATGAGCGACTGCCTGTTACAACTAGGGAGGCTAGAGGACGTGCTGGACAAAGCGCAGGAGATCCGGCGTATCTTCACCGAGCTGGGTACCCGCTTCGAGATGGGACAATCAATTCTGAACGAAGGGATGGCCTATACCGGGAAAGGTGCGGTGGATGCTGCGCTGCAAGCCTTTGAGGAAGCGCGCCAACTCTTCGCCCAGGAAGGCATCCAACCCTGGGTCGCGGCGGTAGAAATGGAGATGGCCGATCTGCTTTTTCGCCAGGGCCGCTATGCCGACAGCCTGGCCCGCCTGGAAGAAGCGGCGCAAATCTTCTCGAGCCTAACAGGCGCCTCCCGACCTGGTCGGCAACCCACGCGCTATGCCCAAGTGCAATGGATGGTGGCGCGGGCGCTTTTCGCGCTGCAGCGCACCGAAGAGGCGCGGGCGCAAGCAACGGCAGCGCTGCGCCTGGCCGAGGAGCTGGATTTGGCCTGGCTGGCCTATCAGTTACACCATCTATTGGGCACGATAGAGCTAGCCAGCGGCGATTTGCCCGCCGCCCGCCTGGCTTTAACCCAATCGGTAGAAATCTTGGAGCAACTCCGCAGCCAGGTAATGGTAGAATTCCGCGCCGATTTCCTCAGCGGGAAACAAGCCCCGTATGATGATTTAATGCGCCTCTACCTGGAATTGGGAGATCCCCAATCAGCTTTTGAAACCGTGGAAAGAGCGAAATCCCGCGCCTTGGTGGACTTGCTCGCCTACCGCATTGACCTTAGCCTCCACGCCCGCGGACCTGCCGACCAACCTGTGGTCGATGAGGTCCTGCGCCTGCGCCAAACGCGGGACCGGCTCTACCGCCGCTGGCAGGGTCGCGAGGAGATCCAGCGGGGGGACGTCACCGATGGTCCCGATAGCGGCTCCGAGCAGATCCGGCGCCAGATCATCGCCCTGGAAAAGCAGATTACCACCCTGGTACACCGGTTGCTGGTGCATAATGCGGACTATGCGCATGATGCTGCTCTGTGGCGCGTCGATATAGCGCCGGTGCAGCCCCATCTGGAGCCAGGCACCGCTTTGATCGAATACTATATCGCCGGTGATGAGATCCTCGCCTTTATTGTGACTCCAACCCAGGTAACCGTGTACCGCAACCTGGCAACCCGCCAACATATCGAGCACCTGGTGCGCTTCCTCTGGATCAACATGGATACCACCGCCCAATCCCTGAGCGGGACAGGGATAAGAGCAAATATAAGCACTCTGGCTGCCAATGCGCAGGCCTTACTAAAGCAGCTTTACCATGCGCTGTTCGAGCCCCTGGCCGGGCCCCTGGCCGGCACAAGTCGCCTCTGGATTGTACCGCATGGCATCCTGCATTACCTGCCCTTCCATGCCCTTCTCGACGGGTCTGGAACCTATCTGCAGGAACATACTGAGATCGCCTACCTTCCTTCGGCCGGGGTGCTGCCCTATTGTCTTGAGCGCAGCCGCCTCGCGAGTACCCTCGGCACTCGGCTGAGTACCCTCAGCACTCAGCTGAGTACCCTCAGCACGCATCCACAGGGCGAGTACCCTCGCCAACCCTCCCTGGTCCTGGCCAACTCCAGCGGCGGGAAGCTGCCTCATGTCCTGGCTGAAGCCCTGATTGTGGGCGATAAGATAGGGGGGCGGGTCTATCTCGAAGAGCAAGCGACGCTGGATCTGCTGCGGTGCGTAGCGCCCGAGGCAAAATTGCTGCATATCGCCGCCCATGGGGATTTCCGGCCCGACAACCCCCTCTTCTCCGGACTGACCCTGGCCGACGGCACTTTAACCACCCTGGATGTGTTCAATCTAAAACTCAACGCGGCCCTGGTAGTGCTCAGCGCCTGCCAGACGGGCCGGAATGTCGTCAGCGGCGGAGACGAGCTCATGGGTTTGATGCGCGGCTTCCTTTACGCCGGTGCTCCTTCCCTCCTGCTGACGCTGTGGCGGGTGGAAGATAGCGCCACCGGCCAACTTATGCAGACCTTTTACCATCATCTCTGTCTCGGCCAGTCTAAAGTGGCGGCGCTGCGCCTGGCCCAAGAACACCTGAGGGGCATTACCGACGCGGCCGGCCATCAACCCTACGCCCATCCCTTTTTCTGGGCGCCCTTTATCTTAGTGGGTGATTGCGCCCCATTGGAAATGACATCATGAAAAAACA
Source organism: Chloroflexota bacterium (assembly GCA_009692745.1). Taxonomy (GTDB): domain Bacteria; phylum Chloroflexota; class Anaerolineae; order Epilineales; family SHYO01; genus SHYO01. The sequence goes on along the minus strand of SHYO01000050.1, from coordinate 20,655 downwards.
TTATCTGACCTCTCGCATCCTACCGGCCGGACTCACCGGCCTGCTCCTGGCGGCTACCCTGCTGGCAAGCTTCACTCTCTCCGCGCAGGGCTCACCCCGGCAACAGGTCCCAAATCCGCTGGTGAAGCGAGCCGAAGCATCGGAAGTCCTCCCCGGCGACCTGCTGACCTTCACCATGTCCGTGGATGCCTCCACCAATACCTCCTGGACCCTTTCAGACCCGATTCCCCTGGGCACCCAGTTTTACCGTGTCACCGGAGGGACCTTCGACGCCCAGCACAACCTGATTACTGCCGAGGGGATGGGCCAACGGAATGTCACGCTAGTAGTTCGCGTTTCCCCTGACCTTGACGATGGCAAGGAAATCTTCAACAATGCCCGGCTCAACCTCTTTGGCGTTCAGTGGTCGGCCACGGCTGTAGCTACCGTGCGACGGTATTATGTGCCGCAACAGATAGTCGTCACGGGACCCGCTGCCTCCATCAATGCCGCCTTCGATTCCCTACAACCCCCCTTGCGCGCCGTCCTCACCCGGCGTATCCTGTTGGGTTACCTGGCCACTGCCGAAAATGCTCAAATCCCCTTCCCTCCCGGCATCCGCGGCACATTGGAAGTTCGCCTCTACGAGATAGTTGAATCGGATAATACCACCATTGCCGATGCGGTGCGCCGCATCAATGCCGTCAGACCGGGGATTCCCTACGTCTTTGCCGAACCGAACTACCTGACCGGCCGGCCCCCCACCGGCACCTCCGGCGATCCCTGGGGCGACGAAGGTAGTCCGGTCACCGGGTCGCCGTTGACCGCCACGAATGCCTTCACCACCCAGTGGGCGTTCGGGCCTCAGGGTATCAGCTTGACGAACGGCACCCAACGCACCACACCTTTGATGGGTGGGGGCATACGCGTAGGCATTTTCGACACTTCTCCCTTCACCCTGCCCACCGGCGCCACGAGTTACCAAATGGTGGACGATCTGAAACTGCTGGTATCCCACCCGGCGCTGTCCGCCATCCTGCCGCCGCCTACCCCTACCCTGGTCATATCAGATCATGGTCTTTTTGCAGCCAGCCTGGTCAATGCCGTAGCGCCCGATGCCTCGCTCAAGCTGGTGCGGGTGCTCAATGAGTACGGCCAGGGCGACCTGTTCGACCTGAATCTACAGTTGTCTGCGTTCATAACGGAGACCCGCGGCTTGGGAATGCCAGGAATTATCAACCTGAGCCTGGGTGTTAACCGCCCGCCGAATTTGACCAGCAGCGGCCTGCCGCCGGATATCATCTCGCTCCAGACAATCCTGGGCGGGGCGGTAGGCTTCGACTTTGTCACCGCCGCAGCCACCGGCAATGACTCCAGCGATACATCCATCATACCTTTGCAGATTCCGGCGGCTTACTCCAGTACCATCGCCGTGGGCGCAAGCAGTTACAACCGGGATAGGGCCTGCTTCTCCAATGCCGGCACACCACCAGCGCCCGGCATCTTCCCGGAACCGTGGCTGACGGCGCCTGGAGGGGACTGCGTCTTACCCCCCCCCAACGGCTATATCATCGGCCGGGGCCTCAGCTCACCCACCGGTTTTCTCTACTGGCGCGGCACGTCCTTTGCCACCCCCATCGTGAGCGGCCTGGCCGCCCTGGCCTACCAGCGTGGTGGCATCACACCGCTCCATGCTTCCCAGCAAATCAAGGAATTACTGCTGCGCGGCGCCGCCAATTGTGGCCAGGAGGGTTTGGCGGGGGGCATCGCTACCGTCTGGAAAAGTCTTGACCTGCCGGTTTCCGCACCGGCCGCAGCTTTCTTGTGTGGTGACTTCAACCTGGATGTCAAAGTAACCACGACCGACCTAGCCGCAGTTGTCGCCCATTGGCATACCCAACGGGGGCAGCCCAACTACAGAGCGCTGTACGACTTCAATGCCAATACCCGCGTTACCATCTCGGACCTGATGGCCTGGGGCAAATTCTGGGGAAACACATGGCCGTAACTATACGTCCCTGGGCTGAAGCAGCGCAGCCAGCACTTCTTCCAGGGTGGGTATGGTAGGCGCATCTTTGAGGTGAGCCATGCGTCGGTAAATATTTGCAGCACCAGCATGGAACTCCCCCGGCAAGCCGGCTCCCTGCAACGTGGCGGCGATTTCATCCATCTCCCCTACAAAACGCCAGGCCTTGGCCGTGGCGCTCCGCACCCGCTGCACAGTTTGCTGGGCAAATTCCGGATCATCGCGGGTCCATTGTTGCTGCAATTCCTGCCGCACCTGTAGCTCCTCAGCGGCGGCCAGGATGGCGCACAGCAGCGCCGTGGTACCTTTGGTGTATGCGGCATAGCACATCTTGAGCGCCGATGCTTTGCCGATATTTTCCCCGATCACGCTGGTCCCCAGCGGCCCGGCGGCAAAACACTGCGCCACAACCTGGGCCTGCGGGCCGGAGAGGTAGAGCCAGGTCTCACCCGATTTCCAGGCCGGTCCGCCAATGATGCCGCCATCTACGAATAAGGCGCCGGCTTCATGTAGCATGGCGCCAATGCGCATGGCCCGTTGCGGCGCAACGGCGTTCGCATCCAGATACAAACCCTTGTAGCCATGCACGACTACCTGCTGCGCCACCTCCTCCGCCGCGTGGGGTGGACAGACACACACGATAAGCTGGCACGTTTCACAGAGCTGCGCCAGCGTGATAGCATCGCGCAGGCCGAATTTTGCAGCGCGCTCCTGCGTCTGCCGGCTCCGGCCCGCCGAGGCCCAATACACCTGGTACCCGGTATTCTGAGCCGAGGCCGCAATAGAGATACCCATTGCCCCCGGATGAATAATGCCAATCCGCTCCAGTATCATATCTCACCTCCTGATCTTTTCACCCTCTCACCCACTCACCTTGTCACCTCTTCACCCCCTCACGGTCTTTCCCTTAGCATGGGTGGCATTCCCCCTGATGAGCCATTCCTGGGCGGCAAAATTAGACGCAACGAGCCATTGCATAATCCCATCCGGCTGGGGCGAGTTTACTTCTATCCGATCGCTGTCAGGCACAAAAAGATACCTCTCGGTAAATCCACCAAGCCTGGCATAAAAGAGATGGCCTTGACCCTGGGTTTTTGCCATCCTTCCGGGTAGAAAGATCGGTCCTTCCCAGACTTCATCTCCGCTGCTGGCAGGTGACATTTTGCCGGACATCTGCGCACCGAAGAGCAACTCCTGCCCCTGGCGCAAAGTGATAGATGGGGGGATGCGCTCGTCGACGTGAAGATCCCCTGGGTAGTACGGCGTTTGGAAAAACGCCCGCTCCGCAAAAGCCAGCAGGCGGGAAGAGTTGAAGGCATGGGCGAGATAGAACCCATCTTGCCTGCCGCCGTCTTCACGGGCGCAAACAGAGACGGAGAGTGACAGCTCCTTGAAAGGTATCCCCATCCATTTGGCGGCGATGGCGCTGATCAATACCTGCGCTTTGCCCAGGTCATGGTAGGGGAAGAGATTTTCCCGGCGCAAGCGCTCCCGCCAGAACGGCAAATCCGCGCTGCCGAACAGGCTAACTTCCCTGACATGCTTGATCTCCGTCATATATTTTGCCGGTGGGCGCAAAGAGACGTTGCTCAATTTTAATCTACCCTTTTCTGCGATTTCCCAACCGGGTTAGGCGGACGAGAGGGATAGGATTCAATCCACCCGGCCCTTAATTTTGGCGCGCCACATAGTGACCTCCGGCGGGTCCAGTGTCAGGCTGTACAGTTTGGCGCCGGGGGAGATATAGAAGCGGAGCTTGATGTAAAACTCCTCCTGCTGCAAGTTGGGAAAGCGCTCCCGTTTGGCCGCATCCACCCCCGGCCAATGGGCCGCGCCATGCCACGATAGCATACCGTCTAGCGTATCGGCGCGGATCGGGTCGCAGTCCGCTACAGTAAAACCGGGGATGGGTTGGCCGGTGTCTTCCAGCACCTCGTAACGCAGCTCGCCCACCGCAGCATCCACATTGACACGCACGGTGCCGCCGGCTTCCTGCCGGAAACGGTGCGTGGTCAGTATGGCGGGGGCGTAGGAAACGGCCTCAACACTGACGTAGCCGTCAGGCCGCAGGTGCGCCAGGCCCTTGCCCCAGCGCCGCCCGGCGCCGTATGGGCGCTCGTACAACCGGGGCGAGCGCCCATTGTGTGTCATATCAAGACCGTTGTAATAAAACCAGAGCTTGCCGTTGTGCCGGATCGGCGTATCCGGGTATACCGTGCCCCAATCCCAGGCGCCGGGCTGGCCGCGGGTGATGAAGGGTTCGCGATATCTTTTCCAGGAGGCCGTGTCCCGGCTGACCGCCAGTTGCCCGTGCACGAAGCCATCGATGCGCGCAGGAGTCGCGGCTGGACCGCGCTCGGCCCCCCAGTAGCGGTCTGATTCGGAGATGGCGTACGGCTCCGTTATGTCGGTCTGGAAGATATGCAGCAGCATAAGATGCAGTCCCCCCTCGGTACGATTAGCAACGTCGGTGGAGGCCGTGTAAAACTCCGTACCGGGTGGATCTTCCAGGTCCTGGTCGATGACGGTACGCAGGCCGGACCAGTTAAGAAAATCCATGCTGTCGCGCCGTCCGAGGGCGCGGGTGCGCCGGCTAGAACCGCGCTGGGAATAGAGCACATAATTGGCATCCGGGTTGATCGTGCCGCCGAACGTTTCCGGCGGCGACCCGAAGTTGAACAGCATCTTTTGGGCGCTGTGCGGCCCGCCAGGATACGGCAGCCAATTATAGCCGTCCTGGGAATGGAACGCCCGCCAGATGGGCTGCCCATCGGAACCTGTGCCTGAGGGTTTATTATCCACTCGTTTCCAGCGATAGGCTTCTTCCCGTTCATGGGGATCCCAGATGATAGACAGGTAGTCGCCGGGAGGACAATTGATAATGTTGTTGTGTTTGGAGCCGTTAAATTCTACCAAACCCAGATCCGGGCGCTGCCAATGTAAGCCGTCGCCGGAATCCAGGGCGCATGTCACACGCTCATTTCCAACCCAGGTGTTATAGTACAGGCGGAAAGTATGGTGCTGTTCATCGTAGACCACCCGGTTAAACTGCGGTTGCCCCTGTTCCCAGGGTTTATCCAGGGCAATCGGCAATGGGGCGTCCACCGTAACTTTTTCGGGCTTGTTTAGCGCACGGCGCGCCCCTTCCAAAGATTCGATCATGAAATCATCGGCAAAAAGGTGTTTTCCGGGGTAGAGTTCCATAGTTTGTTCCTGATGTCCTTTATCTATGCCGAGTAGTCTCAGCCGAATGCTGAGTAATCTCAGCCGGTGGCAGGTATGGGGAAATCCAGCTAAATTGTAGACTAAACGGGATATGAGGCAAATGCGCCTCCACCAACCGCTGCGCCTGTTTACAATTGACTTCACCGGCTTCTCGCCTATACTTCCAGTACCACACTACCAAAGGGGGTTCAGCCCGGTTCGTTCACCTTTTACCCCCAGATCACCTATGAGAGGAGCATCTCATGATCGCCATTGACTTTATTAGTGACTTTAGCGTCAATCCCATCCCTGAACCTGACACCTCGCTAGCACTGCTGCTGGCCCAGACGGAAAAGCACCATACCACGCTAACATTAACCACCTCGAGGCGCGGCATGGCCAACCAGAACCTGAACAGCGAAGGCCTTGCCGAAACCCTGGCGGTGACGGCGCACCATCCACGCCTATTGCCGGTGGGAACGCTAGATCCGCGCCACTATCTAGGCTGGCGCCAGGAGTTAGCCGCTTGCGTGGCGGGCGGATGCGTCGCCATGCGGTTTTCCCCGGGTACGCAGGGCTGGTCGCCGCAGACTCTGGTCTTTAACCAGATGGTGGAGGCCATCGGCCGGGTCGGCTTGCCCATCATCGTAGACTTCAACGGCGCCGGAGATGCCCTGGAATGGATATACCAGGTGGCCGCCATCACGCAGCGCCACAGCGTGCCGGTGGTAATGAACGAGGTCAGCTATGGCTATGCCGGCGAATTGATGGCTGTGATGCACGAATTTCCCCAGGTCTATGCCGCCATTCGCTGGCTCTGCCTGGCCGATGGCCTGGAGACCATGACGGCCGAAGGATTGGGGGACAGGTTGATTTATGGCAGCAACACTCCCCACTATTCCATCCGCGCCCTGCGCAACCAGGTTCTTATGGCCAAGATTCCCGATGAGACCAAGCAGGCTATCCTGGCAGGGAATGCTCTGCGCCTGCTAAAGATGGATGTAGACCACCTTCCGGTACCACCTTTGCAGATTCAAACGACCGTTGAACTGCCCCAAAAGCCGATCGTCGATATCCACGCCCACGTAACCGGCATTTTCCTGGCCCAACCTGACGATACCTTTGAACGCTCCACCGTGCCGGAGATGTGTACCCGCTGCAATATAGATGTAGCCATCGTCTCTGCCATCCATGCCATCAGCTATGATATCCGGGTGGGGAATGCCCAGACGCAGAAATTCCTGGATAGATATCCCATGTTGCGCGGCTATGTAGTAGGCGACTCGCGCGATATCCCCGGCTCAGTCGAGCAAATGAGCCATTATTTTAAAGATCCGCGCTTTGTGGGGGTCAAGCTCTACTGCCCGGTGGCCGGCCATATGGCTACCCAACGCATGCAGGATCTGCTGGATGAGGTAGCTAAATTTGGCCGGCCCACGAAGATTCACATGGACAATACGGGGTCTCCCTATGCCGGTGTGCGTCAGGCAGCCTTGCGCAACCCGCATCTGGTGATCATCAAAGCCCACGGCGATGACGCCGAGGGCGCCCGCCAGGTGGTAGACCTACCCAACGTCTATTTTGAATTCGCCAGCAGCGGTATTACCCCTGGGCGCGTGCGGCGCTCGCTGGACATCCTCGGGCCGGAGAGGGTGCTCTTCGGTTCTGACCAGCCGTTGTTTGCCCCCTGGTTCGAGTTGGGCGCCTACCAGGACGCTATCCAAACGGAGCGTGAAGCCGATTTGATCTACCGCCAGAATCCCCGCCGCCTCTTCGACCTGCGTGTCTAAAAGGTGAGGCAGCGCGGTCAGAACCGGCGCGGTCAGAACCGTAGCAGAGGATTAGGAACGCTGGCCAGCTTCCAGGAGACGAAGCTGGTCCAGGGAAAGGCGCGCCGCCGCCAGGGGGTCGTTGCGTAATATCTGGCGGTAGTAGGTAAAGGATTCGAATTCCACGGTCAGGTAGCCACTATACCCGATCTCATCCAGAGCCTGGAACATCTCAGGCCAGGGAACTTCACCCTCTCCCAGCAGGGGGAAGATAAAACTCTCGCCGGGTAGACCCGGGCGGCCCACCGCATCTTTCAGGTGGACATGGTGGATGCGCTTCCCCCACTGCCGGATGCACCAGGGGATATCGTTGCCGCACAGCAAGCCGTGAGAGGGATCAAAATTCAACCCCAGGTAGGGCGAATCGTAGTGACGCAGCAGCTCAAGGGTGGTGTAGTAATCATGGGCCAGATGTCCGAAGACCCCTTCCAGCGCCAGGGGCACGCCCAATGTTTCGGCCAGCGGCACCAGTTGATCGAAGGCGGCGCGCACCATATCCCAGGCCTCCCCCTCGGTTAAATCTTTACCCAACCGAGGGGCGGCCCGATCCCACGGCGCCGGGCCGGTGAAGAGGTTCACCGGCGCACCAGCCTCCAGGGCCGCCACAGCGCGCAGGACATTCTGGGTCAGGCTGATGCGGGCCTGGCGTATGCTCTTGTCGGGGTGGACGTAATCCTGTTGTACTACCCACTCGCTGACGGCTAAGCCGGCCTGGCGGGTTGCCTGCCATACGTGTTGCCGCCCGGCTGCGGTGGTGGAGCGGGGATCAAAGCGCGCCAGGGGCCAGGAGACGGCCTGGTAGCCAATCTGCGCCAGGCCAGCCACGACCTGCTCAACCGGGAGCTTGTCAAAATCCAACTTGGCCAGGAACCCATATTTACGGCCGGTCATTGTGACCTGCCGAAAGTCTGCTCCGCATACTGTGCCCGGTCGACGCGCTGCCCGCGCTCGGCTGCCAGGTAGGCCATCCGAATAGTGAACAGGGTATCACGGGCATCCTGGGGAGTAACCGCAAAAGGCCGGTCATAGGCCAGGCAATCTAACGCATGGGAAACGCTCAGCCCCACCGAGTAGGGCCACCAATTGGCGTTATGCTCCACCGCCAGCTCCTGCAACTGCCGCTGCTTCCAAAAGGTGATCGGCTGCGCATCCTCCAGCCGTACATGGATCGACCCATCCTCGCTCCAAAGCTGGCGCGTTTCTGCCCAGGGCTGACCGGCGGCAGCGTAGGTGAGCGCTACCACCAGCGTCAGGCGCGGATAGGTGAGAACCAGCGCGGCAGTATCCTCGGCCTTATTGGCCGCTTCTACCACATGGCGGCCCAGGTCGCAAACTACGCTTTGCGGGGCGCCAAACCAGTAGTGCGCCAGGTCAATCACGTGGGTGCCGCTGTCGGCCAGCACACCGCCGCCCGCGCGGCCAAAGGTGCCTTTCCAATTATCCGCCCGCCGCATCCGATCCAGTTCGGTCCCGGCGATGGTGAGATTTCCCATGACGGGCGCGCCGATAACCCCCTCTTTGAGGATGCGCTGCACCTCCCGGTGTACCGGCAGGAAGCGTTGGTTTAAGGAGATGTAGAAGCGCCGCCCGGCCTGCTCTGCCGCCTTGATCATCCCGTCGGCCTCGGCCAGAGTGTTGCTGATCGGTTTTTCGGTAATCACCTGCTTACCGGCGGCAAAAGCCTCCAATGCTACCGGGTAATGCAAATCGTGGGGTAGGCAGATGTCAATGACATCGATCGTTGGATCGTCGAGCAGGGTGCGATAGTCGCTTTCTATCCGGCGCAAGGGGAATTCCTGGCTGACCTTCTGGCGCGACATGGCGTCGCTCTCGGCCAAGGATATGCTTCCTACTTGACTGTGTTGCAAGCAAGTCTTGACGTGAACCTGGCTAACCATTCCGGCGCCGATCACACCGATATGCAATGTCATTTGAGTTTCTCCTTTGGATGTTGGCTAATTGTACTTTTATAGACTGCCTCGGTCAACCGGATATCGGAATTCCTGGGAGCGCGAGCGTCTCGCTCGCATTGGGCGCACATGCGCCCAGGAATGTTTTGGTTGACGCCAAGCCACGAACCGGGTAAACTGAACAAGAATTTCTAAACACTAATCCTAAACACTAATCCTAAACAGACAATCTCACTACATAACCGATAATCCTTGGAAGAAGTACACTCATGAAATTGACAGGCGCAGAAATCGTCACAGAGATGTTGATCTGCGAGGGTATCCCTTATGCGATCGGTATTGGCGGGCATGGCAACCTCCCCTTGCTGGATGCCTTCCGCCGGGCCGGGGAGCGGCTGCAGGTTATTATGCCCCGCCACGAGCAGGCGGCAGTTCACATGGCCGATGGCTATTTTCGGGTCAAAGGTGAACCGCTGGCCGTCTTCACCTCTATCGGCCCCGGGGCCACCAACACGGCGGTCGGCCTGGCAACAGCTTATGTCGATTCGATCCCGCTGCTCCAGTTGATCGGCGAGACCCATACCTACATGCGTGGCACTGGCGTGTTGCAAGAGATTGAGCGGCAGCGGTGGTCAGATCTTCCTGCGATGTTAGAGCCAGCGGTGAAACGCACCTGGCGCATCGATGATGCCACGCAACTGCCACGCGCTATGGCCCAGGCGCTAAACACCATGCGCACCGGACGCCCTGGTCCGGCCTTGATAACCTTGCCGATGGATGTGCAGGCCCAGGCGGTGACGTTCGAGGCGGAATTCTTCCGGCCACAGGCGCGCCGCCCTCACAATCGACCTGCGGCAGATGCTGAGGCCCTGGGTCAGGCGGCACAACTACTGGCCGAAGCTCAGCGCCCCGTGATCGTGGTGGGTGGCGGCGTGGTACTCTCCCAGGCAGAGGCCGAGATCCGGCAACTGGCGGAACACCTGGGGGCCTGCGTGGTTAGCACAATGCAAGGCAAGGGTTCTTTCCCGGAGGATCACCCCCTTTACGCCTGGCACATGGGTGCCAACGCCACCACCTGCGGCAACTATATGACGGTGCATGCGGATGTGTTGCTGGCCGTGGGGATGCGCTTCGCCGACAAGGCGACTTGCTCCTACCTCCCCGGCCAATCCTTCAGCATCCCCCCGACAAAACTTATCCACGTGGATATCGACCCCTACGAAATTGGCAAGAATTACCCGGTGGCGGTGGGCATCGTGGGTGACGCCAAAGCGGTATTACAGGGGTTGGTGACCACTACCGGCGCCCTGGTCCCGCCCCGCAGTTGGCAGGATGCGCCCTATACGCAGGAGATCACCGCCAAAGTTACTGAGTGGTTGGCCTCTTTCCAGCAATGGCGCGAGTCGGACCGGGCGCCTGCCACCATGGGGCGCGTGATTCGTGAGGTACGCCGGGTTTTACCCGCAGAGGCAATCGTGCTCACCTCTTCAGGAAACATCCAGGCGCAGTTGTTCCAGGAGATGCCTTTCACCAACCCCCGCACCTACTTATCGGCAGGAGGCTTCAGCACCATGGGCTGGTCTTACCCGGCAGCCCTGGGAGCCAAGCTGGCGGCGCCGCAGCTTCCGGTAGTGGCAATGGTCGGCGATGGAGATTTTTTGATGACCTTCCAGGAGATCGCCACCGCCGTCCAGTATGGCATCCCGACTGTGGCAGTGGTACTGAATAATCAGGGTTGGCAAGCGATTCGCGACCTGCAGCGCCTGGCTTTCGGTGATGAGGCGGCATTCGCCACCATGTTTGAGCAAAAGCACCAACCCCTTACGCCCCACATTGCCAATGCCGCCCGGGCCTTCGGCGCCCATGCCGTACGCATCAGCCGCCCCGACGAAATCGCCCCGGCGCTACGCGAAGCCCTGGCGCAGGATGGCCCGGCCGTTGTCGAGATAATGGTTGATACAGAGTTGGGCAGCTCCGGTGGGCAGGCGCCCGGCTGGTGGGATGTCCCCATTCCCGGTTACTACCCCGAGCGGCGCACCGCCTACGAGCGGGATAAATCCGAGGAATTGATCTAAAATGGTGCATACCCGGCAAACATCAAGCTACATCTTGAAAGATGTAGTGTTTTCTCCCAAGCCAACTACTATATGTAGAGCACTACACCTTAAAAGGTGTAGCTTGGGCACGTCCTATTACCGATATAAATTCTTAAGTTTCATTACTACTAAACAGGTGCCGCGAATACGGCGGAGGTAAAAATGTCCAAACAAGAAGCCGGAGCCATAATCATCGGTTCAGGCGCATGGGGCGCCAGCATTGCCTATCACCTGGCCCGCGCCGGGGTGCAAGGCGTCATCTTATTAGATCGCAGCGATATCGGCTCCCAAACCTCTCCCCGCGCGGCGGGCCTGGCGCCACAACTGCGTGCCCCAGACGCCGTCGCAGCGATGGGCAAAGAAAGCGTCCAGGCATTTGCCCGCTTCGAGCAGGAAGTGGGGCAGCCGTTGGGATTTCACCCCGTAGGGAGTATCAAAATCGCCCTCACGGTCGCCCGCGAGAAGCAATTGCGGGACGACATTAAGCGCGGCAAACGGCTGGGCCTGCAGGTGGAATTTATCTCCCTCGGTGATGTGCGGCGCATGATCCCGGCCTTTGAGCCGGTAGGCGTGCGACTGGCGATTTATATTCATGGCGATGCTTACCTGGATATCCCCGCACAGGTCCCTCTCGGCTATGCGGCTGCGGCGCAGGCGCGTGGTGTGCGCCTGATGCCCCATACGGAAGTCACCCGTGTGCTGGTGGAAAACGGGCGCGTCAAGGGCGTAGCTACACACCAGGGGGAAATCCAGGCGCCCGTTGTGGTGGACTCGGCGGGCGCCTGGACCGGATTGGTGGCCGAAACGGTCGGTATCTCTGTGCCGATGGTGCCGGTGCGCCATCAACTCTACATCACCCATCCCCTCCCCGACATGCTCCCTACCCAGCCCTGTCTGCGCGTCCACGATGCCAGCGTCTACACCCGCTACGCCGGGGGCGGCTTGATGATCGGCGGGTATGAAAGCGGCCCGGTCTCCTATGATATGAAAACCCTGCCTTCCTCCTTTGAAATCAAGGATATGCCGCTGGACTTCGGCGTATTACGCCGCCTGACCGATGGCATCCTGCCCTACTTCCCCGCCTTGCGCGAGGCCACCGTCCAGGAGCACCGCGGCGGCTTGCCCACTATGACGCCGGATGGCAATTATCTCATCGGACCTGTGCCCGGTATCGCCAACTTCTACATCGCAACCGGCTGCAACGTCGGCGGCTTAAGCACGGCTCCGGCAGTAGGCAGAATCATAGCGGAGCTGGTAACGGAAGGGCGCAGTTCAACCGACATCCTGCCCTTCGCCATCACGCGCTTCGCAGATCGCTATCGCCCTGCCGCCCAGGGTGGCGCCGCTGAAAACACGGCCCGCCTGCGCCATGAAGGCGAGCAGGTCTATGCTCACGCTTTCAGTGTGAATTCAGGCCATTTCTAGGAGAGGTGTTGACTTATGGCAAATCGCATCGTTCGACGACTCAGCGTGCAGAGCTTGGGAGGGCAAGGGCGTGTGCTGCAAGCCGTGGCCCGTGGAAAGCCGGCGGTATTTAAGATGGTGGACCCGGACGCCGGTTGGGTGCAGCAACTGCAGCGCACCAGTCCGGAAACCACTCTGGTGGGGCGCGTCACCGATGACAGCCTATCGGGGAAGTTATCGGCTCCCGAAGGGCGGCATTTCGCAGAGCGCGTGCTGCTGAAGGCCAGGGAACTGGGGGGCGCCATCCGGTGGTGGGAAGGCAGTAATGAGGCGGCCAAAGGGCGCGACGCCACCAGGCGCCTGTGTGAGTTCGAGCAGGCTTTTGCCGAGAGGCTGCAAAGCGAGGGCTTCCATGCCCTGGTAGGTGGATTTTCCACGGGAGTGCCGGAAATTGTCGGCCCCGGTAATGTAGTGCCGTGGATGGGGGAATGGGAGCTGCTCTACCCGGCTATGAGCGTGGCCCACGGGGTGCATTTCCACGAGTACTGGAATCCGTTTCAGTTGCAAGATGATTGGAATGCGCTGCGATTTCTCAAATGGTGGCCGGCATTGCCAGAGTGGGCCAGGAGTAAGTGGTGGCTGGTGTCTGAGTTGGGTGTAGACGGGGGATTGGCATTTGAAGGACGGAAGGGCTGGCAAGGGTATATGCCAGCAGCCACTTACCTGGATCTGCTGCGCAAATATGCCCAGGCTATGGAGCCATACCCCAAGCTGGCGGCCACGATCTATATGGCGGGCACCGGCGCCGATCCTTCCTGGGCCACCTATGATGTGGCGGGTGAGATGCTGGATCTCATTAGCCAGGACTGGATGGCTGCTCCGGCCCTGTCCTGGGGCACAGAAGTGCCTCAGCGGCCAGAAGATGGTGGGGAGGTCATATCTCCTGGGACGCCAGAAACCCGGGGGACGGATGCGATCTGGCAGACAGCTTTCAGCCTGGCCTGGCAAAGCGTGAAGGTGGCCCACATTCCGGATTTTGACCTGCCAAAGAAGGCCAAACAGGTGTTGGGACCACATGCCTTTGCGCTCAGCGATGAGAAATATTTTGAGGTGGGGACGGCATCCTTTGTGCACCAGTTGTGGAGCGATGGAGCAGTGGTGAAGATGCTGGTGGCCGAGAAACCCCACTTTGAGCTGGACCAGATTCGGGTAGATCCCGCCACAGGGGGCGAAACCCCCGAGAAAACAGGTGAGCCGCCACCGCAGATAAAGGAATCGATCGCGTTTGGGGTAAATGATACCAATCACCCCCGAACTGATGCAGGCGCTTTAGGTCACACGGTGGCAGCCGCTCGTGGTGTTCCTTGCCAACCCGGACAGATAAAAGGCAATCGCGCCTCAAAGATCTATCACCTGCCCGGGATGCGGTCCTATGCCAGTACGGCGGTAAATGTGCAATGCTTTGACACAGAGGAGCAAGCCAAAGCAGCGGGATACAGGAAAGCACAGCAGTAGCAACATGGGCAACCTTCCTGGCAAGGGTCAGTGGGTTACTAAAGCGTCACTACGCCTTTGATATAGCTCTTATCACCTGCCAAAATCCGCCGCATCAGCGCGGGATATTCCTCTATACCCACCACATGCGTTACTAAGGGCTTTAAATCGAAGATGCCTTTCTGCAAGAGGCGGATGGCTGGCGGGAAGATGTCGCGCAGCTTTGATGCCGGGGAGGTATTGACTACCGAGAAGCCGCCCAGGTGCCATTGGTCTCCGTTGAAAGACACCGCGTGCCCTTTATTCCAGCCAAAGAGGTTTATCAAGCCGCCGCGCCGCACGATATTTCCGGCCAGGTCCAGCCCACTCTGGCTGCCCGAGGTATCGATGACCACGTCGATATCCCGCGCCTTCAGCATCTTTGCCAGTCCCTCACTATTTTCCGTGGTGACGAGATGGAGCTCCTGAACTCCCAGACCGCTGGCTACATCGAGCCGGTGCTGGTCAATATCCAGCGCCACCAACTGGTCGGCATAGGAATGCTGCAGCGCCTGCAGAAACAGTAAGCCCATAAAGCCGCAGCCGATCAACACCACCCTATCGCCCGGCCGCAGATGGCAGTGGTCTATCCCATTTATGACACAAGCGGCGGGCTCTACGATCCAGTGTGTATCGGGTAAGGGAGATTCCGGGATCTTGTAGACCTTTTCGGCGCCGAAATTCCGCAGCTTGGTAAAACCGCCAGAGGCTACCCGGTCTCCCTCCTTAAACCCTGTTACCTGCGGGCCGATCTTGCGCACATAGCCCACACCCTCGTGGCCGGGAGGCGCGGGGTATTTAAAATCGGCGCCATATTTGCAGGTGGAGATATCCCAGGAGCAGATGCCGCAGGCCGCGCCCTCTACCTGGATTTCACCGGCTTGCGGATCTTCTACGTCGATGTCAACCAGCTCTATGCTGCCATCCACATGATATTTTATGCTGCTAGTTTTCATTGGTTAGGTTTACCTTTCTTATTTCTTTTGCCCTGGTAGTCAGGCTATTCTAATCTGCTTTACCTTTTGTGTCCAAAAATGAAACTGTTCAGAATTACGGTAAGGAAGTCGGCCGGGCACCCACGCAGGGGGGGGCACCCACGCAGGGGGGGGCACCCACGCAGGGGGGGGCACCCACGCAGGGGTGCCCCTACGGTAGGGGCGGCCCTATGTGGCCGCCCGGTTTCCGGAAATGTGAACAGTTACCCCAAAATGGATTAGGGCAATCGCATCCTAATGGATTTCCTAGAAGCGCCCCGAACTACGTTCGTTCCCGAACCCGGTTCGGAGCGAGACGCTCTTGATGTAAATCTGGTTTGGGTGTAAAGTGGGCCGAAGTGGGCCTTTCGAGCAAGGAGACCTCTCATGACTTTCGACACCCTGATTCTCAACGGCACGGTAGTGGATGGCACAGGACGCCCGGCCTTCGCCGCCGACGTGGGCATTGCCCAGGGTCGCATCGCGGTGATCGCGCCTACGGGCGCGCTGGCCGGGAGCGAGGCGGCGCAGGTGATTGATGCCAGCGGGCTGGTAGTAGCGCCCGGCTTCATCGACATGCATACCCATTCGGATGTGAGTCTGCTGGATGACCCCGGGGGTGAGAGCAAGGCCCACCAGGGCGTGACCACCGAAGTGGTGGGCAACTGCAGCTTCTCGCCCTTCCCGGCCGGGCCGGCCGGCGGCGCGGGTTTGCAAAACGCCCTCGGCTCCATGCTCCCCTCGCAGTTTGCCTGGGAATGGAGCGATCTGGACGGCTGGGCGGCCGCCCTGGAAACCAACGGCGTTAGTCTGAACGTGGCGCCGCTGGTGGGCCACGGCGCGTTGCGCATCGCGGCCGGCGTCACCGAGAACCGGGTGCCCACGGATATTGAGCTGCACCTGATGCAGCAGTTGGCGGCCGCTACTGTAGAACAGGGCGCCTTCGGCCTGACGACCGGCCTGACCTTGCCTCCCTCCAGCTTTGCCAAAACAGATGAAATCGTGGCATTGGCCAAAGCGGTGGCAGGCTTTAAAGATGCCTTCTATGCCACCCACGCCCGGGTCTGGGCCGGCTGGCATGTGAAAGCCGTCGAAGAGGCGGTCGAGGTGGGACGCCGCGCGGGGCTGCCGGTCCAATACTCCCACATGGCGATCATCGACAGCCGGGCCTTCGGCCACGGATACGAGCTGGTGGGTGTGATCGAGCGGGCGCGCCAGGAGGGCATCGACGCCACCATCGACGCCTATCCCTATACGGCCGCCGGCACCACATTGAGCCAGCTCATCCCCGAGTGGGTCCAGGTGGGCGGTGTGGCGGAGATGCTCAAGCGCCTGCGCAACCCGCTGGACCGCCAACAGGCACAGAGGGATACCGCCCAGGGCTGGTTCGGCGGCATGCCGTGGGAGTGGGACAAGCTGGTGATCAGCGACGTACATACCGCGCGCAACCAGCATGTGATCGGCCAATCTCTGGCGCAGATCGCGCAGGAACGCAAAGCCGATGCCGCCGATACCCTGTTGGCGCTGATCGACGAAGAAGATAACTACGTGCGGGCCGTCATGCACAACCGGGTGGAAGGGGACGCGCGCTTCTTCCTCAGCCACCCCCAGACGATGATCGGCTCGGATGGCAAAGCCATTTCCCCCACCGGCCAATACGCCACCGCCAAACCCCATCCGCGCTTCTACGGCACCTTCCCACGCATATTGGGACGCTATGTGCGCGATACGCCGCTCTTCTCCCTGGAAACCGCCATCTACAAGATGACCGGCTTCCCCGCCCAACGCCTGGGCCTGAAAGAGCGCGGCCTCATCGCCCCCAATCTATACGCCGACGTGGTCATCTTCAACCCTGACACCGTCATCGACCGCGCCACCTTCGAAAACCCGCAGCAGTACCCGGTAGGCATCTCTTACGTCTTCGTCAACGGCCAACCGATTGTCGCGCAAGGCCGCCACACCGGGGCGCGCCCGGGGCGTGTTTTGCGCAGGAGCAGAGGGTAGTGGACTGTCACACATGATCTGATGGGTGGTAGCCCCTCGTGGGCGCGGGGACGGGCACAAGGCCCTATACTACATGTCAACTCACGAGTGACAATCCAGTAGTATAATAACAATGCCAGTTTGGTAAAGCGATAGGGAGATAACCATGAGAGCCAAAGTAACCGATCAAGGTTTATTGATACCCAAGCGACTACTGGAAGGCATTGATGAGGTGGAAATCAGGGAAGAGGACGGCCTCATCGTCATCCTTTTTATACAACCAGAGGACCCTATTTATCAACTCGGTACCGAACCGCTCACGATCGACCTGGTTGACGCTTCGGTAAACCACGACTAAGACTCCTGGATTTCTTGGCAGCAGGCAAGCGTCTTGCAAAATCAAACCACATTTCCCCCCCTCCAGAAGTTAAAGGGTACCATCGAACGCATTACGTTCTACAGCGAAGAGAACGGCTACACGGTCGCGCAGCTCGCCCCCGAAAGCAAGTCCTATACCGTCACTATCATTGGCAATCTGATGGGCGCCAGTGTGGGCGAATCCCTCGCGCTCGAAGGGCTGTGGACCAACCACCCTACCCACGGCCGCCAGTTTGAAATCAAGCGCTTTACCCTGCAACTCCCGGCGACAATTGAAGGGCTGCGCAAATATCTCGGCTCCGGTCTCATCAAGGGCATCGGGCCGGTCACTGCCAAACGCATTGTGGACCATTTCGGACTCGACACGCTGGACATCATTGAAAGCGACATCGCGCGCCTCAACGAAGTGGGCGGCGTGGGCGCGAAACGCATCGAGATTATTCGCCGCGGTTGGGCGGAACAGAAACAGATCAAAGAGGTGATGATGTTTTTGTCCTCCCACGGCATCAGCACCTCCCTGGCGGTGAAGATTTACAAACAGTACCGCGAGGGCGCGCTGCACGTGCTACAAAATGAGCCGTATCGCCTGGCGCGCGATATCTACGGCATTGGCTTCTTGACCGCAGACAAGATCGCGCAGGCGCTGGGGATGCAGCCCGACGATCCGGCACGCATCGAAGCGGGCATCGAATATGTGTTGAGCAAGTTCATCGACGACGGGCATGTGTTTGCGGCACATGCCACGTTGGTGGAGGCCGCCCGCGAGGCGTTGGGCGTGCTGCCCGCGCAGGTCGAAGGCGCGATTGGCCGGTTGGTGGCGCAAGAGGTGTTGTTTGCCGAAGATGAAGCCATCTATCTCATGCCGTTCTACCGCGCCGAAATCGGCGTCGCAAACCGCTTGCGCCAAATGCACGCCACCTCCCAAAGTCGCCTGTCCGAATTTCGCGACACGCTCGACTGGGACAAGGCCTTTGCCTGGTTGGCCGCTAAAAACCAGATCGTGCTGGCAGCCAAACAGCAAGAGGCCGTCAAAACCGCTCTCACCGCCAAGGTTTCGATCCTCACCGGCGGTCCCGGCACTGGCAAGACGACCACGGTCCGTGCCATCCTGCAGCTCCTCAAGGCCAAGCAGAAAAGCTTCAAACTGGCGGCGCCGACCGGGCGCGCCGCTAAACGCTTGAGTGAGGCCACCGGCGAACCGGCGCAAACCCTGCACCGGCTGTTGGAGTACAAACCCTTTGAAGCGCAAAAGTTCCTGCGCGACCGTGACAATCCGCTGGACGCGGACCTGCTGATCGTGGATGAGCTGTCGATGATCGACCTCTTGTTGATGAACGCGCTGGTGAAAGCGGTAGACCTGTGGACGCATGTGCTCTTCGTCGGCGATCCCGACCAGTTGCCCTCGGTGGGGGCCGGCAACGTGCTGCGGGATTTGATCGCGGCGCGCTTTGTTCCCACCGTCACGCTGGACGTGATCTTCCGGCAAGCGGAAACCAGCCTGATCGTGACGAATGCGCACCGCATCAACAAAGGCGAGATGCCGCTGTTCACACCCACGGCGCGCGATTTCTTCCTCTTCCAAGAAAGCGAACCGGAGCAAGCAGCGGCGCGCGTGGTCGATGTGGTGCAAACGCGGATTCCGCAAAAATTCGGCCTGGATCCGCTGGAAGATGTGCAAGTGCTCAGCCCCATGCACCGCGGGCTGGTGGGCGTGGCGGAATTGAACTTGCGGCTCCAGGCCGCGCTGAATCCGGCGGCCGCGGGCAAACGCGAGGTGCGCCACGGCAGCCGGATCTTCCGCGTCGGCGACAAGGTCTTGCAGACGCGCAACAATTACGATAAGGATGTGTTCAACGGCGACCTGGGGCGCATCCTGACGATCGACCTGGAAGATCAGGCAGTGGAGATCAATTTCGACGGGCGGCACGTAGCGTACGAATTCACGGATTTGGACGAGCTGGTCCATGCCTTTGCCCTCAGTGTCCACAAATCCCAGGGCAGCGAATACCGCGCCGTGGTGATCCCCCTGCTCACCCAACATTATATGCTGTTGCAGCGCAATTTGCTGTACACTGCCATAACGCGGGCGCGGGAATTGGTTGTGCTGGTAGGGAGCAAAAAGGCCATCGCCATCGCGGTGCGGAACGATAAGATCGCCCAGCGCAACTCGCGCCTGGCACAACGCCTGACCGGTATCCCGGCGCCTAAGGATGTTTGACAAAGATGGTATGACTTTATAGACACAGGAGGTTGCCGCTGCGCTACCAACGGATCAGGCAGTTCCTGATAGGTATCATCCACTACGACGTAGAGGGTGGTCAAATTATCACTCCATGCACATTTGGTGATATAATCCGTTAGGCCTTTCATGTAGACCTCCTGAGTTTGATTTGGTCGTCAAATCCTGGTGTCTACATGAAGGCTTTTTTTGTCAATTCAGCTCGGTTCTACTTAGCAATTAGAGTACATAGCAATTAAGCCGGTGCGTGGTATAATAGAGCTATGTTTATGAAGGGGGGAGACTATACGATGGCAAAAGAACGTGCCGGGTATCTAGACCGCATCATTGTTGATCCAGAGATTCTGGCGGGGAAGCCGGTGGTCAAATGGACGCGCATTCCGGTGGAGTTAGTCCTCAAGCGCCTGGCCCAAGACTTGAATCTCCAGATGTTCTTTGATGCCTATCCGCGGCTCACCCCAGAAGACGTAAAAGCGTGTCTGGCATACGCCCAGGCCCTTGTGGAAGGTGAGGAGGTTTACCCCACCCCCGTGCAGTCCGCATAGACCAGCTTGCCTATGAAGTTTCTCCTGGATGAAAGTGCTGACTTCCCCATGCTGGCATCATCCTTTTCCGGCTAGGAGCAGAAGATTTATCCACCAAGAAAGCCTGGCTGGACCGCATCCTGGTTGAACACGCTGATCATTTAGGTCACTTCCTGGTCGTTACCGAGCGGGGTGTGCGCATCCGTAGCACGAAATAACGCTTATACCTTTGACTTCATAGGACAAGGAGTTGACCCTGACCATCTCGCGCGCCTATGGTGTCAAATGCCGCCCGTAGTTTACCACCCATAGAGACTGCGTAATTGACGTTTGTGGCACAAACGGCAGGCCTAATCAGGCCAAATTCGACGAGGTAACCAGACGATAGCACTTGCTCTGCAAACGTCAATTACGCACTGTCCTATGCCGAGACTGCGTAATTGACGTTTGTGACGGGGTAGCAGTTTGACAAACCAACTCCGCAGCAGCATGGTAAGCACTTTAACATTATTGGCTCATAATGCGGGCTAGAGGTTACCGTAAGCTGTGAACCCGGCTGACTTCTGGCTCGTTGGG
>SHYO01000049.1 GCA_009692745.1 Chloroflexota bacterium | reverse complement strand
CAGCACCACCTGTCGCTAGAAGAGGGCGCTCGCCAAGTGCGCTACGAGTTTTTGGCTGAAGTTGCCCAACGCGAAGGCGCCCCTTGGGTTGTTGTGGCCCATACCGCCGATGACCAGGTAGAAACGGTAGTGATGCACTGGCTGCGAGGCGCCGGTTTGAGCGGGTTGCGTGGCATGAGTGTGCTGGCGCCCTGGCCTATTCCCATAGCCGGCTGCGAAAATCTGCGCCTCTTTCGTCCGTTGCTGGAGATCTGGCGCGAGCAGATTATCGGCTATTGTCGAGAGCATGATTTATTCCCACGGCAGGACAGTACCAATTTCGACCCAACCTATTTCCGCAATCGCGTGCGTCTGCAACTGCTTCCCTTGCTGGAGAGATATAATCCTCAGTTTAAACGGACGGTGTGGCGGGCGGCCCGGGGGATAGTCTCGGATGACAATTTTATCGAGGAAGCGGCTCAAGCGCTGTGGCAGGAGGTCGTCGTGGCGACCTCGGAAGAGGTGGAGATTCCGCTGAAAGTCTGGCAAGAGACTCACCTGAGTTTAAAAAGAAGACTGCTACGTAAGGCCATTTGGCATCTGAACCGGAATGTGGGCGATGTGGAGTGGAAGCACGTGGAGGCCGGACTGATTGTGGCCGATGAGCGTCCTGTGGGCAGCCGGGCTTCTCTGCCGGGGGATTTGGTGCTCTATAAAGGATATCACACCTTAGTCATCGGGCCCAGGTCGCCGGCCAATCAGCCCATTGGTCATAAACTTACCGCATCTAACTGGCCCTTGTTACCTGTAGATCTGCCATTAGTGGAATTGCCGCTGCCTGGAAGCATCCAGATAGGTAAATGGACATGGCGCCTGAATCTGTTGCCTGCTCTGCAACTACCCATTAATCCTGGGACAAATTGGCTCCCGCCTGGTGGCGAGATAAGTCCATGGCAGGCATGGCTGGACGCCGCCGTGGCCGGAGATGCACTATTTCTCCGCCCGCGCCGTCCGGGCGATCGTTTCCAGCCCTTAGGTTTAAAGGGGCATACCAAACGACTGCATGACTTTATGATTGACGCTAAACTGCCCCAGCCGTTACGGGACCGCTGGCCTTTGTTAGCCACGCGGAACCAGATTCTATGGATTCCCGGTTATCGGTTGGATGAAAACGCCAGGGTTAAACCGGAGACGGCTATTGTGCTCCACATCATGGTCACACCGGAGCCTGCGGAACAGGTTCTAAAGGGGGAGGGACATGCCTCGCAATTACGGTAAAACAGATGGTATGGTGGTGTTAAAGCCGGGTAAGGAAAAGCCAGCGTTGCAGCGCCACCCCTGGATATTTTCAGGGGCTATCAGCCAGGTCCAGGGAGATCCCGCCGATGGCTCAACTGTGACTGTAGTGGATCATAATCGCCAATTCCTGGCCCAAGGCTATCTCAACCGCTTATCCCAGATTACAGTGCGTCTGCTGAGCTGGAATCCCGATGAAGCTATCACACCTCAATGGTGGCACGGCCGGCTGCGCCACGCTGTCGAAGGACGGGAAGCTTTACGGCGGCGCGATATGCGATCTCAACGGGGGGAAACGAATGCTTACCGGCTGGTGCATAGCGAGGCGGATGGATTACCGGGTTTGATCGTGGATCAATATGCAGATTTTCTAGTAGTGCAATTCCTCACCCTGGGGGTGGATGTCCATAAAAATGAACTGGTGACATCTTTGGCGGAATTACTACAACCCTTAGGTATTTACGAACGTAGTGATGATGAGGTCCGCCATAAGGAGGGATTACCCCTGACTACCGGTCCGTTGCTTGGACTGCCTCCTGATCGGGTGGAGATTCTGGAAAGCGGCTTGAAGTTTGAGGTGGACCTGGTTGCGGGGCAAAAGACCGGGTTTTATCTTGACCAAAGAGAGAATCGATGGCGGGTTGCCCAATATTGCCAGCATGGCAAAGTACTCAATGCTTTCTCTTACTCTGGGGCCTTTGCCGTCTACTGCGCCCATGGCGGCGCGGCTTCAGTGCTGAATATAGATACCTCGGCCGATGCTCTGGCAATGGGACAGCGTAATCTGGCTAAAAATGCCCTGGGAAGTGTACCTGCGGAGCACTTGAACCAGGATGTGTTCCATGCTTTGCGCCTGCTGCGGGACCGTGGCGAAGTTTTTGACCTCATCATCCTTGATCCGCCCAAATTTGCCTACAGCCAGAGTCAGGTCGAGTCTGCGGCACGTGGTTACAAAGATATCAATCTGCTGGCGATGAAGTTGCTTCGCCCGGGAGGCATTCTGGCGACATTTTCTTGCTCCGGCGCCATTGATAGCCAATTATTCCAGCGGATTCTGTTTGGCGCCAGTGTGGATGCCGGGCGAGAGGTGCAGATATTAGAGCGCCTGTCTCAAGCCGCCGATCACCCTGTGCTCTTGACTTTTCCTGAATCCGAATATCTGAAAGGTTGTATTTGCCGTATAAATTGATTCGGGTTATATTTCCGATTGCCAGCAGGTTGGGTTGTTATCGTGTTCGTAAACAGCTTAGGGTCGACGAATGAATAGTATGCAGAAGGATCTCTCCGAAATTTTAATTTCCCGCGAGACTATCGAAAGACGTGTGCATGAGCTCGGCGCCCAAATAGCCCATGATTACGCCGGCCAAACTCCTATTCTGGTCTGTATCTTGAAAGGGGGGATGATGTTTCTGGCCGACCTTATGCGGGCTATTGCCGAACCGGTAGAAATAGATTTCATGGCTATTTCTAGTTACGGATCTAGTATGGAATCCAGCGGCGTGGTCCGCATTCTGATGGACCTGGAGAGTAACATCGAAGGCCGTCACGTCCTGATTGTGGAAGATATTATCGATACCGGGCATACGCTGAGTTACATCATAGAAAATTTGTCAACCCGCCGGCCGGCGAGTTTGCATATTTGTACTTTGCTGGACAAGCCGGACCGGCGCGAAGTGGATATTTCTCTGGATTATGTGGGTTTTAACATACCAAATAAATTTGTCATTGGCTATGGGCTGGATTACGCGGAAAAATATCGAAACCTGCCTTTTGTTGCGGTACTGAAGCCGGAAGTCTATTTACAGCCTTCACCGTGAGACGACTTTTTGTTCCGGATTGCCCATATTCGCTGCTGCTTGGGGTAATGCGGTTATTCTATTTATATCTTTATACCTTAGTGCAATGGAAAATCGGGGAGGTAATGATCGTGAAAGGTGTGTTGAAACTTTGTGCCTTTTTTGACAAATACCCCCTTATTAGTTAGAATTGGCTTGGTAGCGATCCCCCGAGTTTTCATTACTATATTCCCGATAGATCGACGGAGAGGATAATGCTCAGCAAAAAATTGCGTTACTTGCGGTATGGTCTTGGGATGATATTTGCGTCTCTGTTGTTGGCCGGGTGCAGCTCCGAGCGTCCTTCTATCCTGCTCCCTGTCTCCCCAAAGGCCAATGCGGAAGCAAACCTATTCCTCATTATTTTTTGGATTTCGGTAGCAGTTTTTGTGATAGTAGAGGCTGCACTCTTCTATAGTGTTATCCGTTTTCGCGGTAAAAATGCCGAGGATGTGCCACCTCAAATCCACGGTAGCGTGCCGCTGGAGATTGCCTGGACCACCGCACCGGCTTTAGTCCTCGTAGTGGTTTTTGTTTTGACCTGGCAGACGTTGCAGGCAACCGCCGCCCCACCGCTTGATTCTATGCCAGTACTTGTGACCGGCAACCAGTTCTGGTGGAAGTTCGACTATCTCGACCAGCAGGTGTCCACGGCCAATGAGTTACACCTTCCGGTGGGGCGTCCCGTGCGCCTGCTTTTGGAGACAAAGGATGTAATCCATAGCTTCTGGGTGCCGCAACTTGGCGGTAAAATGGATTTAATCGCGGGTCATCAAAATGTCCTGTGGTTACAGGCCGATAAGGCCGGCGAGTATCACGGCCAATGTGCCGAACTATGCGGCGCATCGCATGCCAATATGCGTACCAAAGTCATCGCTGAGTCCCAGGTGAATTTTGATGCCTGGATTCAAAGTCAAAAGACGCCCAGTACCACCCCCACAAATCCCGCGTTGGTGAAAGGGCGAGATCTTTTCCTGGGGAATGCTTGCATCGGTTGTCACATGATTCGCGGGACCACGGCTGCCGGTGCGGTTGGTCCGGATTTAACGCATGTCGCCAGTCGTTCAACTATTGCGGCTGGCCTTTTGGAAAACACATCCGCGAATATGGCCCGTTGGATCGACAACCCCCCCGCTATCAAACCTGGTGTGTTGATGCCCAAGTTGAATTTATCTCAGGATGATATTACGTCCATTGTGGCCTACTTACAATCGCTGAAGTGAAATAGATTAGGAGAAATTCATGGCTACACATACTGCTTCCCTTTCTCAACCCCAGTACTCTACGGGGGGGTTGAGTGCATGGCTTACTACGGTAGACCATAAGATGATTGGTATCTTATATCTATTGGGTGCCGGGTTCTTTTTGCTGGTGGGTGGGCTCGAAGCATTGTTGATCCGTACCCAGCTTATCAGGCCCGAGAATACATTTCTAGTAGGGGAAACCTATAACCAGGTATTGACAATGCATGGCACCACGATGGTGTTCCTCGTGATCATGCCCATGTTGGCCGGCATGGGTAATTATATTGTGCCACTGATGTTAGGTGCTCGCGATATGGCCTTCCCGCGCCTGAACGCTTTCGGTGTCTGGATGTTCCTCCTCGGCGGTATTTTCTTGAACTTGAGTTTTATCTTGGGCGGTGCGCCGGCTGCTGGCTGGTTTAGTTATACACCGCTCAGTAATACGCCCTTTTCTCCCGGCACCGGCATCGATTTTTGGATCTTCGGCATCAACATGTTTGGTATATCATCGATATCTGCGTCGGTCAACTTCGTGGTCACAATTCTGAATATGCGGGCTCCAGGGTTGACGCTAAACCGGTTGCCCATATTCGTCTGGACTACTCTGACTACAGCTTTTCTCTTACTCTTTGCGCTGCCCAGTATCGCCATTGCCACCATTCTCTTGTACCTGGATCGCAATCTGGGCATGAATTTCTACAGGGCCAGCGGTGGCGGAGACCCTCTGATCTGGCAGCACCTGTTCTGGTTCTTTGGTCATCCTGAAGTCTATGTCATGATATTGCCGGCTATGGGCATCGTATCGGAGATTTTACCGGTTTTTTCCCGTAAACCCCTATTTGGCTATACTGCTGTAGCCTATTCCAGTGTGGCTATCGGATTCTTGGGCTTTACAGTTTGGGCGCACCACATGTTCGCCGTAGGTTTGCCTCCGCTTATCAATGCCGCCTTTGCTTTCTCCAGTATGTTGATCGCGATCCCCACAGCTATCAAGATTTTCAACTGGACGGCTACCTTGTGGGGAGGGAATATCCAGTTACGGCCACCTTTACTGTATGCAGTAGGATTTATCGCCTTGTTTATCATTGGTGGTCTAACCGGGATCTACCTGGCTGTGGTTCCCATCGATTACCAGATCACCGATACCTATTTTGTGGTGGGCCATTTACACTATGTTTTGTTCGGGGGCAGTTTGATCGCCATCTTCGGCGGTATACATTATTGGTTCCCGAAGATGACCGGCCGGATGATGGATGAGCGCTTGGGCCATTGGCAATTCTGGCTGCTTTTCCTGGGGGCGCTACTGGCCTTCATTCCGATGTTGATTGTCGGTGTTGAAGGGATGCCACGCCGCGTTTATACCTATGGAGCAGGACTTGGATGGGATATCTACAATTTGCTCTCCACGCTTGGCGCCTATATGATTGCGGTGAGTGTGCTGGTCTTTCTCTATAACTTTTTCTTCAGTCTATTCCGGGGTAAACCGGCGGGTGATGATCCCTGGGACGGCCATACTCTGGAGTGGGCTACCACTTCGCCCCCGGCTGTTTATAATTTTGAAGTAGTACCAGTAGTCAAGAGTCGCCGCCCAGTGTGGGATATGAAATATAGCTCGGATCATCATCCCCGGCGGCTTGATGGAGTGCAGCCAGAAGCTGCGCACAACCTTCAGGACGTCCATATTCACCTGCCTCCACCGAGCTGGTGGCCGCTGGTATTGTCTGTAGGCATTATGATTATGGCCTTCGGGTTCGTCTTTAACTGGATAATTATTCTCGTAGGTTTGGTAGTATTCCTCTGGGGTGTATCCGGTTGGATACAACAGGATGTAAATGCCCCTCAAGCGCCCGCTGGACATGGAGGCTAAGCAATGGCTACAGGTACTTCCTCTGTAACTGACACCACTTCCCATGCTGCTGCTGCTGTTGAGCATGAGGGTATGATTGACACACGTAAAATGGGCGTTTGGACTTTCTTGGGATCTGAAGTCATCTTCTTTGGCGCGCTCATTGTCACTTACCTGACGCTGCATAACCGCCCGACCAGCGGCCCTACTGCCCATGAATCCCTTAGCCTGCTGATCCCTACTATCAATACCATGATTTTGTTGATCAGTAGCGTGGCGATGGTGATGGGCCTGGCAGCTCTCAGGGACGATAATGTGAAGGGAATGATACGTTGGATATTGGTCACGGCAGGATTGGGTACACTCTTCCTTATCCTAAAGGGTGTAGAATATTACGAGCACTCCCAGGAGGGTCTGACCCCGGCCGTGAATGTCTTTGGCTCCGTGTATTATACTCTGACCGGTTTCCATGCCCTCCACGTGCTGATCGGAGTCCTTTGGATGCTGGCTGCCGTTGGCTTGGCCTCGCGGGGCAGATTCTCTGCTCGAAATTACATCCCGATAGAGATTATGGGATTATACTGGCACTTTGTCGACCTGGTTTGGGTAGCAGTTTTTATGGTGGTATATTTAATCCGATAAGGACATATTAGCGGAGGTCTGTGATGGAATCTACGACCCAGAAGCATTCTCACCCTAATTACATGATGATAGGGCTTATGCTTGTCATTTTGACGGCCTGTGAGGTAGGTGTTGTATTCCTGCCTATCGTGCAGTGGCCTTTCCTCCTCTTATTCGGCGCTGCTAAAGCCTTGCTGATTATGGCCTTCTTCATGCATTTGAAATTCGATGCGCGCATCTATGTGATTCTTTTTGCACTACCTTTTCCCTTGGCTGTGCTAATGATGCTAATCCAATTCATGTCATGACGCCGGGTACTTGGGAGTGGGATTTGCTCAGGAACGCCTGGACCTGGGACTTTGAACTGCTGGCGGGTTTTGTATTTGTAGCAATTGCCTATTCCGTGGGCTGGCGCACCTTGCGACCCGGTGGCAAGTCTGCTGTTGTGGCCAATCGCTGGCAACCTTTATGGTTCTACCTGGGCTTGGGAGTGGCGTTCATCGCCTTGGTTTCTCCCCTGGATGCCCTCAGCAGCTATTTGCTCTCTGCTCACATGGTCCAGCATCTTTTACTAACCCTGGTTTTACCGCCTCTGCTCCTGGTCGGTACGCCGGGATGGATGGTGCGCCGCTATGTCAGGTTGCCCATCATCCGGCAGGCAGGTGGTTGGCTTACCAAGCCTTTACCTGCCCTGGTGATCTTTAATGCCGTTTTTCTTGTCTGGCATGTCCCGGATTTGTATGATCTTGCTCTGAATGTGTTGTCTGTACACATTCTAGAACATCTAATTTTTATTTTTACGGGTATTATTACCTGGTGGCCGATTCTTAGTCCTGTACCGGATTGGCCCAAATTACCGTATCCCAAGCAAGTCTTTTATCTCTTCCTGGAATCCGTCGCTCCGACGGCTCTAGGCGCCATCCTTACCTTTGCCAACTCACCCCTCTACAGCTTCTACCAGGATCCCAAGTTACCCCGTTTTTTTGATATATCTCCCTTAGCCGATCAGCAATTGGCCGGTTTGATTATGTGGATTCCGGGGACAGGTATCTATTTATTGGTATTAACCGTGGTTTTCTTTATCTGGTTTACTAACGAAGGTGTTGAGGAGTCCGTCATTTAACATCATTCTCCAGGTAGGAAGATGGACAGGGGCTGGGAACGGAAGTATTGCCATAATGCCGTCTCTAGTTTTTTGAACTTCTCCTGATAAGCCGGGGCTGTGACACGATCGGTGCTCATCAGGAAAGCATCTTCATTGTTATCCGAATAGTAGGCTTTACGCATTCCCACTTGCTGAAAGCCATATTTGCGGTACAGATTCTGCGCGATGGTGTTGGAAACCCGCACTTCCAGCGTAACTATTTCCGCGTCTAACTCCATAGCGCGTTGGATCATGAAAACCAACAGCAATTCGCCTAATTTTTTGCCTCTATAGTCTGGATGGACGGCTATTTGGCTGATATGCGCCTCCCCAACAATCATCCATAAGCCACCATAACCAATCAACGGCGGGGTATTATCCTCTGATTCTCCATTTCCTCCGATCCAATGGCGTAGGCGTTGCAGCAGATCCCAGTTACGCCCGGCGTTTTGAATATTGAATTGCGGGCGAGCTACACAATAGTGTGCATCTCTATTCTGCTGAAGCTCGTACCGGTAAACACTAGCAGGCCAGGGAGTGGGAAAGGACAACTTCTCAACTTCTATAACTCCGGGAATATCCTGAGGTAACATAGGTTCTACATAAAAGGGTAATCCGGTAAAGTCATGCATGGTGCTTATTCCTAGAAATGGGATTAATCCTAGAATGAAGAGGGTATATCTGCGATAGGAGAATTGTGCAGATAAATTGGGGCCAGTGTTGCAGGATCATCCCGCTCTCCACGTAATAAGCGCTGTGCCGCCACTTCCGCCAGGAAGGCAGGCCGGCGCGTCCCTGCGCTAGCTGTAGTCAGCCAGATGCCCTGTCGGGGTTGTTGGGCAAATTCCCGCCGTAGCTCTATGGGCATTTCTCCGCAAATCAAAGCCGGTGCTGTAATCTCTGGCAACATATCTCGCCAGGTAAGCAAACGGAACCCCCCTATGCGATGCCACATACCTGCGCTCGTGCTATATACCCCCAGGCACAATCGCCCGCGTCCTGCTTCCACTAGAGCATAGATTGTGCCGGTGAAAAAAGCGTGAGCTTGGGCCAGAGCATCTAACCCGGGAATTCCGAATAGAGGGATATCGCGGTTTAAGATTAAACCTTTGGCAACGCTCAGCCCAACACGCATACCTGTAAAGGAGCCCGGCCCGGTAGAAACGGCTACGGCTGTTATATCCCGCATGGAAAACTGGTGCCGGTCGAACATACTGGCCAGGCGTGGCATTAACTCTGTAGTATGGGCGCCCTGGGTAAACCACATTTGTTCAGAAATGAGGGAGGAGCGCTCATAATCTGAGGGCATAAATTCATACAGCGCCAACCCGGCATACCGGCTGGCAGTATCAATGGCCAGAAACATAATGTATCTGTTCCTGGAGATAAGTGTGGGGCAGAGTAGCCAGGTAGGAGTCGTTCGTTTCGAATATCAGATGGCGCATGGTATCGGAAAGAATATCTATTTGGATCCATAGGGTTTCCGCTGGCCAGGATGCCTGGGCCCGTTGCGCCCATTCGATAACACAGATTCCATCGCCGTAAAGATACTCTTCCAGACCCAGAGAGGCTAACGCTTCCGGTGATTCCAACCGGTATAGGTCAATGTGGTAAAGAGGTGGCCGGCCGTTTGAGGTGACATATTCTCTAATGAGAGTGAAAGTTGGGCTGATGATGGGTTGGTTGATGCCTAGGGCATTACCAATACCTTTGGTAAGCATGGTCTTACCCGCGCCTAAATTTCCATCCAGGCAAAGGACATCTCCTGCCCTAAGTCCCCATCCTAATTTATGACCTAGCGCTAAAGTTTCTTTTGGAGACTGACTGATAATTGAATGGTTCATCGTAATCGAGCTGAACAATTACTTCCTTATTTACCTTAAACCGGATATCCCAAGAATAGCCAACGGGCAAAATAGCCTGAAAAATGTTGTGAAATTATACCACTTTCCTTCTATAATTGGGAAACGAATAGGTGGTGCTCTTTGCCGCAAAGTTGGCACATTGAATCGGAATATGTTAATATAAAGATAACTTACCCAGGGAGCCACTATGCGTTACGTGGTTTTTTCGGATATTCATGGTAATTTTCAAGCTCTACAGGCCATCCTTGAGCAGCCTGAAGTGCAAGAGGCAAATGCATTCTGGTGTTTGGGAGATGTGGTAGGCTATGGGCCTGATCCTAATGCGTGTGTGGAGCGGGTACGGGTATTGCCGGGGGTGTGCCTGGCGGGAAACCACGACTGGGCTGTGATGGGGCGGTTAAACCTGGCAGAGTTTAATGCTGATGCTCGACAGGCTGTATTATGGACACGGAAAGTCCTCACATCTGAAAACCTTCAATTTCTTCAGGATCTGCCGAGTCGTCTGGATAACTTAGAGGAAGTATTTACCCTGGCACATGCCAGTCCGCGGGCGCCGGTATGGGAATATATTTTGAGCGCTGATGTTGCGCGCTTGAATTTTTCTCATTTCGGAACGTCTTATTGCTTCGTAGGTCACACCCACGTGCCTGCCATCTTTATAGCCAGCAAAAAATCGGCTTCACCGGTACAAATGTTGACGCCCCGTCCCGCAGAGGTAATTCTCTTAGGCGCAGATCGGATGATTATTAATCCTGGAAGTGTGGGACAGCCACGGGATGGTAACAGTATGGCCAGTTTCGTTTTGTTGGATACCGAAAAACTGACTATAGAGTATCGCCGGGTGAATTACCCCATTGAAGATACCCAACGTCGTATGGAAGCTGCCGGTCTCCCTCCGAGATTAAGCATGCGTCTGAGCTTTGGTTGGTAACCCCCATTTTTATTGGCCGGCTGCCATACGCCCATGCCATCTCTAGGGCTTAGAAGATGGGGGCGACGGAGGTAAATTAGGGGGAGGCTGCTGGTGCAAATCGTTGTAAGTAGAAAACCAATGATATAACTCCGTGCGGCGGCGCGTGGCCTCGATACGGGCGTTTTCCTGTTGGCGCCGTATTTCAAAAGTATGTTGCCGGTTTTGAATCTCCTGCATTACACCGCTTGGATTAGAGACCTTGTAGAAAGTAAACTCCCCCTTTTCAGAAGCGGTCCGGATAATTACATCCCCATAATTCAGTAGTTTACTCAGAGGGTTAGGCATAATGAAGGTAATATCCTGGATTTTATCGAGCGGTGCATTTTCCTTGGTCTCACCCAAAGCCAGCGGCTTGGTGTAGATATCAAAGATATTATTTTCGTCCAAGACGTAGATATCGTTGCGCCAATCTTCATAGAGATACCAGATTGCCAGGATTAGCGCAATAACGATAATCAGCAAGAATGTCGTGGCGCTTCTGGGGAAATTGGCAATGAGAGTGGTGGGAGATAGGGTTTGGATCAGAATGAAGATTGTCAAGCCCAGCCATAAAAGGCTCAATAGACCTGTGGTCTGCACCAATTCAATCCAGTGCTTGCGCCAGGTGATTTTCCCATTCTCGTCAATCCGTGAGTTTGGTAGGAAGTATCTATAAAGCTCTCTTAATTTCTGGAATCGGGGGGGGGCGGTGGAAGACTTGGCCACTGCGCTGGGACCCTGGGCCGGTGGCGGGGCAGCGTCAGGCGGCACGTCCTGAGGGCCGAAAATGATAGTGCGCAGGTCTTGTGCAGCGTGAGATTGGGTCAGGTAAGTTTCTTCTGCTCGCAAGCCTGCTACATAACGGGATCGTTCGCTGAGAATCTGTCGCTCAAGCGTATTGGGGTTGCTGATATCTTTAAACACAATGGTTCCCCGCGGACCGGCGGTACCGATGGTCACATCCCCGAAATTCAGAAATTTGCTCAAAGGAGATGTTTGGGAAGTATTGACATTCTGGATTTTGTCCAACGGGGCTTCAATCCGCTGCTCGTAAAAGAAAATTACTTTCTGGATGCGAATCACGCGCCGGTTAGTGACAATATAGTAATCGTTACTCCAATCGATAAGCCGCCAAATCAGCGTACCAATTCCCGCACTGTACGCCAGGGCAAAAAAATGATGACTACCCAGGGAGCAGATGGCAACGATACAGCTAACCCAATACCGGTGAGCGCCAATAAGACGATATAAAGTACGGGTGGGATCAGGTTGCGGAACAACGCCCAGGGATGGCGCCGGGTCATCACCAGGGTATATTCGCCGGGTTGCTTCTCTGGGAAATCGGCAGTTTGTAACCTCTGTAGCACACTTTCCGGAATGTTCAATTCAGCCATGAATTCGGGAAACTCGCTACCAACCTGCACAAAGTCCTGGTGGTTTAAATAGACTACCTGGCTGGGTTGGGCAGCTTCGGCGGTGACATCATGAACATCGGTGAGAATAAGCGAAGCGACGCCAAAACTCTCTCCTACCGTAAATCCGGGAACAACATTTTCGTTGCCTTTATCATCCACCCTGTAAACCCGCAGCGTGCCGCCGGTAACGATATAGAAGTTTCCATCGGCCAAGCCCTGGCGGAAAAGGATCTCTTTGAATTGAAGGGTACGGTATTTGAGCAGATCCGTCAGGCGCGCCAACGGTTCCTGCGCTACCTCGCTAAACAGGGGGATTTCCTGCAAAGACGGAACAATGCTCACTGTGGCCTGGGGCGTATTTTGTGACATAGTTAAAGATTTGCCTTGATCTGCTGGGCGACCGCCCGGTTCATGCCTGGTACGGTTGCCAGTTCCTCAATACTGGCGGCGCGGATAGCCTCCAGATTTGGGAATTTCTGTAACAACGCTGATCGGCGCCGTGGGCCAATTCCCGGTATCTCCTCCAGTGTAGACCTCAAAGTACGCTTCTGCCGTAAACTTCGGTGATGAGCCAGGCCGAAACGATGTGCTTCATCTCTAATCCGTTGCACCAGATAAAGTCCTTGAGAGGTGCGCGGTAGCATAACGGGACTGGAACGTCCGGGAAGAAAAATCTCTTCCCGTTCTTTCGCCAGGCCACAGACCGGAATATCCAACATCTGCAACTCTTCCATCACTTCCAGCACCGCACTCAATTGCCCTTTGCCGCCGTCAATGATCATCAGATCCGGTGTCAGGGTAAAAGGGTCCTGTATCCCCGGTCGCAAATCCCGCGGCATAATCCGGCTATCGCTAACGGCAGGTTTGCCGGTTCCACCTTGAGCGCGGGCCTCTTTCAGGCGGATCAGACGCCGTCGCAGCACTTCCTGCAGCGAGGCAAAATCGTTAGGACCTTGCACCGTCGCGATTTTAAAACGCCGGTAGTCGCTTTTACGTGGGGTGCCCTGCACAAAAACGACCATAGCGCCTACAGAGGAGGTGCCCTGGATATTGGAGATGTCGTAACATTCGATCCGGTTGGTTGGCTGCGGTAGGTCTAAGGCTTCCTGCAGCTCTGCTATGGCTGTCGTCTGCTTATTGGTATCCGATTGCCACTGGGCCCGCAACATGGCAAGGGTCTCGCTGGCATTTTGGGCGGCCATCTCAATGAGCTGGCGACCTTTGCCCCGCCGCGGCACCCGGACTGTGACTTTCGTGCCGCGGCGGTTGCGCAGCCAGGTTTCGATGATTGAGGCTTCCTCAATATGTTCCCCTAGCAAAATCTCGTCGGGCAAGTGGGAAGCCTCGTCATAGAATTGCTTCAGGAAGGATGCCATAATCTCCTGGTCGTTTTCTCCATCGGGATCTGTGCCTTCCAGTAAGAAATATTCTCGCCCGATAAGTTTCCCCTGACGAATCAGGAAAACCTGGACACATGCCTGCCCGTCTTCGCGGGCTAAAGCGATGACATCCTGGTCGATAAAGCTGCTACCCACGATTCTTTGCTTTTCGACCACCTTTTCCAGGGCTCGTAACTGATCGCGGATGCGCGCTGCCCGCTCGAATTGCAGGTCATCGGCGGCTTGGTGCATTTGATACTCCAGGTCGCGTACGATCTCGTCCCCTTTGCCTTCCAGGAAGCGACACATGCGGTCAACCATGTTCCGGTAATCTTCACGATCTACAGCGCCAATACAAGGCGCCAGACACAAGCCGATATCGTAATATAGACAGGCCCGGCTATCCTTGCCCGTGATTTCGCGGTCGCAGGTAAGATAGGGGAAAATCCGCCGCAAGGTATTCAGGGTCCCATGTACCGCCCAAGAGGCGGTAAACGGGCCAAAATAGCGCGCTCCGTCTTTGTCCATTGTGCGCACAATCAGCACCTTGGGGAAATCGTCCTGCCAGGTAACTTTTATATAGGGATAACGCTTGTCATCTTTCAGACGTACGTTATAGCGCGGCTGGTATTGTTTGATGTAGTTACATTCTAGGATCAAAGCTTCCAGCTCTGAATCGGTAACGATCCATTCCACTTTGCTCACGTTAGCGACCATGCGGGCGACCTTATGGGGATGCCGCGCTCCCGGTTGGAAATAACTACGCACGCGGTTGCGCAAGATTATGGCTTTGCCTACGTAAATAATCTTGCTAAGCGCGTCGCGCATGATATAAACGCCCGGCTTGTTAGGCAGGGCGTCGAGAGTTTCTTGTAGTTCAGTACTGATGGAAACCATACCTGTTTCTAAGGGTTGGTGGCAGGTAGCATGAATAAGAATTTTGGCAAATTCAACTCTATCACACAGTGAAGTATTACTTAAGCGTCTTAATTATAGCGTGCTACGCAGGGTCAGTCAACGGGTGTTTCTAAAGAGATCCCTTGTACGTCTTAGGGATGCCGTGCCAGAAAATATCCCACTGCCGTTGCAAGCTGCGGATGCAAATGGCCGTTGGAGATCAGGTAACTGCGCCCGTGGATGTGCCAGGGCTCTCCTTCCAGATTGGTGACTTTGCCTCCGGCTGCCTCGACAATCACCGCCGCCGCCGCTACATCCCAGGGTTGCAGTGAGAAGTGAAAATAGGCGTCCAACCAGCCGCAGGCTACATAACAGATGCTCAATGCCGCGGAACCGGAGCTGCGCATGGTAAACATCTGCGGCATTAACTCCTCCAAGAGCGCCACATTTTTTGCGCGGAGCTCCGGTTCGCGCGGCCATTCTGTCCCCAATATCCCCTGGCTCAGTTCGGCAGTGTGCCGTACATGCACCGGATTCCCGTTTAGCCAGGCGCCAATACCTCGCCTGCCGCTGAAGGCATTATCTAATAAGGGATCATATACCACCCCTACCTCGGGTATGCCGTCCACTTCCAGCCCGATAGCCACTGAAACCGCCGGGTAATGGCGCGTGTAATTTGTAGTGCCGTCCAGTGGATCGACGATCCAGCGAAAATTGCTGGTATGGTTTTCGGCGCCCAATTCAGCATCGCTCTCCTCTGCCAGAAAAGCGTGGTCGGGGAAATCTTGCCGGATATTCTCTTTGATAGCGGCCTGAGCCCGCACGTCCGCAATCGTCACCAGATCCCGCGGACCCTTTTCTGCAATCTGTAAAGGGCCGGACCACAAATCCTTAATCAATTGGCCGGCGGCCCGGGCCGCCCGTAAGGCTACATCGTGGTGATGCTCGTATGTCAAAAGATTGTCCTCCCAAAATATATCCATAGCCATCAGCCGTGGTAGCGTGATCCCGTCCGGCGCTTGTGGTTCCAGGTCCTGCTGATGGCCTCCTGCTGCTAGCTGCCCTTGCTGGCATGGACGGGCATGCCTGCTTTCAGGTTATATATGGTAGATGCATTTCCTTGGGATAGGGCGATTTCCAGGGTATTATTACTGCCCACTAAAGCGATAGGAGTTCCTGGTTGGGCGGCTGCATAATTTACTGCGATCGTACCTATTTCAATGATTCCTACCAGAACCTTCATCTCTGGCTGTAGCCATTTTCCCGGAATATTGGTAATGCAATTGCCGAAATGATCCACCAGGACAATTTCGCCGTCAATGGAGCCGTCCGGAAGGCGTTCCAAACGCGGCCGGGGCAGGTGTACCAGGTTATCAAGAGGGTGCCCCATCGCCTGGAGAGCTACACCAATCGACAGATTAGCAGCCACAGGTGCAAAGATATCCCGACCGTGAAATGTCTGACTGATTTCTGAGCGCCAATACCTTTTTTCGGTCAAGTTAATGGCTTGGATGACATGTTGCTCTTCCAAAATACGGGAAAATATGCCGTTATCCGGCCCGACGAGAATATAGCGCCCGGCCTCAACTGCGATACCGTGCCGGTCCGTACCAACTCTGGGGTCCACCACGGCCAGGAATACCGTGTAGTCTGGGAAATAGTGATAGACGTGTCCCAAGATTTGGGCGGCGGTACGCACATCCTGGGCGGGGATATCATGGGTAATATCTACCAAGATCGATGTGGGGGCAATATTAAGGATTACCCCTTTCATAGCGGCTACGTAATGATTATGCGTACCGAAATCCGTCAACATGGCAATCAGTGGGGGGGGCATAGACCTATCTCCTGGAGATTATAAAACCATACTGTCATTGTACGTAACTAACGGGCCGCGTCAAACCAAGATCAGATTGGCAAGGTCCGGCTGTCTATATGCATGATCCGCAGATATTGTGTAGAATAGTTCAGGATAATGCTTAAGAGTCTTAGAGCGATTCGTTTAAACCGAGCTTATAGGCCGGGCAGGAGTTGGAATTGATGCCAGAATATATTGATCTCCGCAGCGATACCGTTACCCATCCCACGGAAGAGATGTATGACGTGATGCGTTCGGCTCCTTTAGGAGACGACAATCTCCGTGATGACCCGACAGTGCATAATTTAGAAACCCTGGCAGCCGAGCTTACCGGCCACGAGGCAGCCCTCTTTTGTCCAACCGGAACCATGGCAAATTTGCTGGGAACCCGTATGTTTACCAAGCCAGGAGATGGAGTGGTAATGCCGCCTGAGCTAAATATGTACCGTTATGGTGTGATCGCCTGGAATAGTTTGCAACCAATTTTCGCTCCAGCGCGCACCGGTTATCCCGCCATCGATGATTTGGTCAGTGCGATTGAACGGGGGCTGGCCGGTGATACGCCGCCTACTCTGGTAGTTATTGAGATGCCCCATAATGGTGCTGGTGGGACGGTCGCGTCTCCAGAGTACATTGCCCAGGTACGCGCCGTGGCTCAGCACTACGGCTTGGCTTTCTACCTGGACGGCGCCCGGGTATATAATGCTGTTGTAGCTACCGGCCAGCCGCTGCAGGCTTTTGCCAGCCAGGCGGATGGCATGATGTTCTGCGTTTCCAAGGGACTTTCCGCGCCGGTAGGTTCGATCCTTTGTGGCAGTCGCCCCTTGATCGAACGTGCTACCCGCACGCGCTTCCTCATGGGGGGGGCGATGCGCCAGGCCGGTCTACTGGCAGCCTGCGGCATCTATGCCTTGAATCACCTTGTAGAGCGTTTACAGGAAGACCATGATAACGCCCGCCAATTGGCCCAGGCCGTGGCATGTTGGCCTCAACTCCTGCTGGATCAACCCAGTGTTGACACAAATATGGTATATCTCGACGTGGCAAAGACGGGCATGACGGCTGAAGAATTTTGCCACCGGCTGGCTGATCACGGGATTTTGGGAGGTTGGATAAACGAACAGCAAGTTCGCTTAGTGACTCATCGAGGAATTACCAGCGCGGACATCGAGAAAACGATTAAGGCAGTCGATGCCATTTTGTTGCAGACCCAAGTCTCATGCTGAGTATACTCAGCCCTGAGTACTCTCAGCATGGATACGTCCCGTAGTATGAGGGGCGCACCCCATTTATGCCGGCTGTGTGCCGCACACCGCAGCCTCAAGCTATGTTTGGTATACCAACGATCACATTAGCGTTTGACCAACGGCAGGAAGATCCGTTTGAGCACTTCTGTTATGCTGGTTAGACTGGTAACCTCTCCTACCCGATCATCTAATTGAGCTTGAGCTTGCAGCGTAATTCCCTGAACCTGGGAGCTGATAACCGTTTGGTAGGTCAGGGTAACTTCTTTTCCTACACGGATTGGCCCGGTCCAGGTAATCACCTGGCCGGGTCCAATCGACACCAGACCCGCTACAATGTTCACCGACGAGGTTATCAATTGGGTCTCACCTGGAACAGGAATTACCAGGCGAGCTGCCAAAGTGTCCTGTCGGCCCTGGTTACGCAGCACCAGGGTATATGTTAATACGTCTCCGGACCTGGCGATGGTGGGGGCAGCCCGCATGGAAGAACTACGTAGGTCCGGCGCATTCAGACGCAAATTCACTGTCCGGCTGATCGGCATACCCTGGCGATCGTCAATCACTAAGGATTGAGCCAGGCGTGAACCGGAGGATGCCGGCTGAGTATACTCAGCCGGCATCACTTCGCTTTCATAAGGCAATATCACCTGCTGCTGCGCCGGAACAGTTCCTTCCCAACGCAATACCCGGCTTTCTGCATCCCAGTGCCATCCCACCGTTGCCGTACCGGTAATGAATTGTAAACTGTCAGGTAAAGTGGTTTGTACCCGCACACCGGTCAGATCTTTGGTGGACCGGTTGCGCAATGTAACCTTGTATCGGACATGTTCGCCTGTGCCGGCGACGTCGGTACTGGCCTCCCAGGTAGACTCACCTAAATCCTGTAACCACCCTAACACATTGTACATTACCTTCTGGCCTGCTTGTTCGTCGAGACCTTCGAAAGGGAAGGCGAAGAAGACCGATGCCCCGCCTGTGGGTTGGTCATTAGCAATCGAATTTACCTGCCCTAACTGGCCGGTGAAAATAGGGATAGCTCCTGCTTCCGCTACCAGGGTATCGCTCCAGTTGCGGTACGGCAGGTTCAGCGGAAATGGCCCCATCCTTTGGGAAATCTGGTTGCCCGGAATCCCGCTTATCGCCGTGCTGGAAAGTCCTTCGGTGTATGTCACAACGCCCAGGTACGTCTGGCCAAAGTCATTGAGACGATTAGTATAGAGGTAATCCTGGCTGGAAAAGAACAGTCGTCCACCGTTGTTCAGAAATTTAGCCAGACTTCTTTCCTCCTCTGTCGAGAGAGTATTGTTCCAGTCATAGCCGGTAAACCAGATAATCGTTTTGTGCTTGGCCAGGTTCGTCAGGGATGGGGAGCCTTGAGCCTGTCCTGGATTCCATCCTATTTGCCACTTGTCATAATGGATACCCAAATCAGTCAATGTTCGGTAATAGGCATCCTGGACATCGATGAAACGATCGTCATCTACCACCAGCACGGGGGCAGGGGTTTTGACCGTCACCTGGTATTGCTGGTTGTGTGTTGGGCCAGGTTGGCCATGGGAGATGATGCCCAACATAAGCGTCCGTGAGATATCGGCCGCAGCATCGGGCGGAATCCTTATTTGAATGCCGATATCTTGCTGGCTGCAACTGGCCAGGGTAATATTAGAATCCAGCGGCTGATGAAAATCTTTGTCGTATAGACTGGCTGGCCAGTCACTGGAAATTGAGAGTTGGTACTGGTCTGTCGAGGTACCGATATTACGCAGTCTCAAAGTTAGAGTAATTGTCTCGCCAGGAAGGGCAATTAGAGTCTCTGGCTCTTCCTGGGGGACGCTTTTCTTTGGGATGGGCGCCAGTCGAAAATCGAATTGGGGCGCAGTGGACTGGAGATCATCTAAAGCCCTACCCAATATGGTGGCTTGTGTGCTTTTGTCACTGATACCTTCCAATCCAAACCCCCAGACGTGGGCTTTATAGGGCAGACATTGGTCGACTTGCAAACCTGCATTAGTGAGCTGCGGGTTCTTATTGCCGAGATCGGGGTCATCCGGCGTGGGGCCGGTGTAGACTAGCATCGGAATGGCGTGTTCTGGATTAGTCGGCGCGATAACATCCGGTGCTGTCTGATCATTGGCACTATCTATGCCGTTGATAGTGGCAAGCACGTCAGAAAAGGGCGTGGTTGGTAAACCCTTTACCTCGCGGCTGGGTGTAGCGTCTACTCTGAAAGCCGTATAGAGCAAGTCCCTCAGGTAAGGATAGAAATATACGTTACTGCCCCCGCCATCCCAAAAGGCGATATCCTGGCCAGTTAATAACAGACGTCCCCCGCTTTTCAGATAGGTGCTTATGGTCTCTGCAGCTCCGATGATACCGGGTGAGTCTTGTGGCGCCGACCAGAGCACAATGTCGTATGGGAGCAGATCCGCCGGACGAGGTATCTGGTCTAAGTGT
This sequence comes from Chloroflexota bacterium, assembly GCA_009692745.1. Classification (GTDB taxonomy): domain Bacteria; phylum Chloroflexota; class Anaerolineae; order Epilineales; family SHYO01; genus SHYO01. Next base: position 7,011 of record SHYO01000049.1, on the reverse strand, counting down.
TTCATAGCCAGGGTGTCTACAGGATAGCGTAGAGTGTGCAGGGCATTCAGGAAATAGGAAGCCTGGCTACCGTAGTACCAGGCGCCCGTATCTACCAGGAGCAGGTGCGGTGCGGCAGGCAAGGCAAAATCGGCTATGCTGGTTTGATTCAAGAGCACGGAGATTTGTTGTTGGATGATACGGTGGGCCGGTGTTGTCACTTCTACTGTATAATTGCCTGCCGGTAAAGGGATCTGATATGAACCATTTTCTGGACTCTGGTCATTTGTGTTGGAACTTACGGTTGTTGTGATCACCAGTGGGGTATCCAAAACCGTCAACGTCGCTGATAACGGCAGAGTCGTAGCTGCGTCTCGAATCTTGCCGGCCAAAATGCCACCGGGGGTGCGGGATACGGCGAAATCCTGGTGCAAGTGATCGCCTGAACGCAACCGGATTTCTACTGCCGTAGCTGGCTGGAAACCAAAGGCAGTGACGACCACCTGGTATGTTCCTGGCAACAGGTAGACTATATAGCTGCCATCTGGGTTTGCGGCTACCTCGAAGGATTTTTCACTCTGTGTTTGTGGGTTATACGGCGAGATCACGTGCACTTGGGCAAAAGATAAAGGTTGTCTGGTGCCGGCTTGATAGATCTGCCCTTCTAAGCTGGTGGCGCCTATCACCCGTACCACAGCCTGGAGCGCATCGACTCTACCCCAACCGGTGGCATTGTTGGGCAGGCTACTACCTAAAGGCACGGTCGTTGTGGTAAGAACATGTTCAATCTCCCCGATCGAGATCAGTGGGTTCGCCGAGCGGAGCAGAGCGGCTGTGCCGGCAATGTGCGGCGCGGCCATAGAGGTGCCATTCCCCGTGCCATAACGTCCCCCTGTGAGGGCAGATCGTACTTTAACTCCTGGTGCGGCGATTTCGGGTTTTTGAAAACCGAAAGGTGAGGGGCCCCGGCCGCTGAAGGTGGCGACGTCCTCTTGGCTATCCAGAGCGGCGACTGCCAGGGCTTCGGGTAGACTGGCCGGGGAGCCGATGCTTCCTTCCGCGGGACCATAGTTACCAGCGGCAAAAACTGGCATAATCTGAGCTGCACGTAGTGCCTGGATATCGGGGCGGAACGTTGCATCCCCGGTGACTTCACTGCTCCAGGAGGCATTCACAATATCCGGCGCCAGGGATGGATTGCCTTCGGGCGCCAATAGCCATTGGAATGCGGCGTGCAGCCAGCTATCGTAGGTATTTCCCTGGCTATCGAATGCTTTGGCGGCAATCCACTGCGCGCCGGGGGCCACACCGATTCCACCCTCTCCTACCATCGTACCGGTGGTATGGGTCCCGTGGCCGTTGCCATCTCCTGGATAGAGATACCCCTGGACGGTGAAATCTTTCCAGTTACCGGCATGTACCGCCAGTCCTTTATCGCGGAATCCGCGGTAACGGTGCAGTAGTGCCGGGTGTTGCCAGTCGACGCCTGTATCCATGCTGGCTACAACTACACCAGTGCCGGTAATACCAAGAGTCCGCCACACCTGGTCGGCACGGATGCGGGATATATTCCATTCCACATCGGTTTCGGAAAAGGATGCCCCGATTGTATTATTGGCAGGTTCTTTCTGCGAGGTAGAGGGGCCCTGCCAATGATTCTCAAGCTGGTGATGGTGATCTGCCCGCACCAGGCGCACCTCGGGTCTCGTAGCGATACTGGGTACCAGGGAAGCCTGGCCCGCTACTGCGACAGCATTGGCGATCCATAACGATGTTACTTTTTGGACAGAACCTTTGCGTTGTTCTTGAGCTAGAAAACTCAGCAAGCCTGCCTGGCTGCGGGTCGCCTGGTCCTGCAATTGTGTTATCACCGATTGGCGCAAGGCCAACTGCTCTTGAGCTGATGTAGGTGAATTCTTCCCACCGCTCTCAGCCGGGAGCGACGGTTCATCGAGGTAGACGATAAAATGCAACGTCTGGGTGGGATGCTCGAGGCTGGCTCGTAACAGATCTGGTTCCACCGGAATAGGCGCCGGCGGTAATTGGCTTGGCGCTGCAGTGGGTTGCCGAGAGTACTCGGCGGGCAGCGCCGAGCTGACATCATTGCGGGCTTGTGCCTTTTCACCGGATGCGTGCCCGAGGGTACTCGGGGGCCGAGAGTACTCGGGGACCAGAGGCAGGAGTGCGATCAGGCAACAAACTAAACCCAGAGCTACTGCAAATGGCAAACGCCGTAAGTAGCGCAAAGGCGCAGCGGAAGAGGATGGCAAACCTCCTCTATTTCCCCGTTTTCTGATTTTTAACTCCACACTATGTATCCTTCTAGAGGGTATATTGTCCTCAAGGTCCATAAGCGGCTTCCATCAAGGGTATAATTCTCTGCCAATCGTAACACGCTAGAGCCTGCTTACGGGCGCTGGCGCCTAATCGTGCTGCCAGAGCAGGTTGTTCTGCCAGGGTGAGGATATGTTGGGCGAAAATGGAGGCATCACTGGACAGTAAAGCCTCCTGGTTGTGGCGTACTTCAAGACCCTCGCAAGCCAGAGAGGTAGCGACGATCGGCCGGCCCATACTCATGGCTTCCAGAACCTTCAGCCGGGTGCCTCCGCCGACCCTAAGCGGCATTACTACCAGCGTGGCGGCTGCAATGTAAGGGCGAGTGTCCGGGACAGCGCCTGTAATGGTGATATCGGAGCGGGGTTGGCCGTTCCTGCTATGTGCCAGGGATAACAATCGCGCGTGGGGTTTTTGACCCACGACCCATAAATGGGCATTGGGCCGTTGTTGTTGTACCCGGGGTAACACCTCCGCTACGAACCAGACAATGGCATCGACGTTGGGGCGGAAATCCATCTTTCCGGTGAAGACCATCGTCAAGGGAGATGGGGGGGAGACCTGCCGGGCTAATGCTTCTGTGTAGGTATAATACCTTGTATCCACTCCATTCGGGACAATCAGCGGGTGGCAGGTGGGTGCCAGATCGTGTAAAGCCCGGGCATCAGCATGGGATACGGCCGCGACTGCATCGGCTTTGCGACACAGCCTGCTCTCCCATGCTGCCAGACGTCGTGTTTGTACCATAGAATAAAGCGCGGCAATCCAGCGTCGGGGGGAGGTACGATCCGTTTCCCAGGCGCGCTTCTGCAGCAGAAATTCTGCGTTATGAGCATCGTAAACGAGCCTGTGTCGTAATGCCGGAGTACCGGCTGGTAACTTCCTGGATGGCGCCAGGGTAATAGGATCCAGCAAGAACCCGCTCATTTCTAATCCTTCCAGTTGCACGATGTCAAAACTTTCCTGGGAAAGGACTGTCCGCACCTGTTGCTGCATCATAGCCGAATCCAGCCGTTGCACCAGGTCCGGCTTGGGTACTCTTCCGCAGAGTACTGCGGGGGAGAATTCGGGAGCCAGCAGCCCGGCCAGGCGCCGGGTAAGCTTTCGGGGAGGGGGCTCAGGTACAGTCACGATCCGTTGGCATAACGACACCAGCGGCCCATAATCGAGACTTCCCTCCATGCTCTGCTCCTTGGCCGGGACCTGATGGGCGGGAGCCTGCAAATTAGAGCCGGCGGCGTACGCCACCAAGGTAATCTGGTGGCGTTGTGCCAGGCCTTTGATCAAGTTGAAATTTCGCAGGGTGGTGCCTTGGTGGGGAGGATAGGGAATCTGGGGCGCTAGGAACAGGATCCGGCTCATAGGTGAGAGGGGCCCCTGGCCCGAGTGCTGACTCGGCGGTAAACGGCCATGGTTTCTCTCGCCATTTTTTCCAATGAAAAAGTTTGAGCCCGTACCAACCCCTTCTCTCGCATTTGCTGTCGCAGGTCCTTATCCGTGAGTACGCGCCACATAGCTACTGCCCACCCTTCTTCATCCTTCGGATCTACTAATAAACCAGCATCTCCTACCACCTCCGGCAAAGATGCCACATTTGAGACAATGACGGGTGTACCACAATGCATGGCTTCTAGGGGAGGTAAGCCGAACCCTTCGTAATACGCAGGATGTACCAGGGCGGTAGCAGCATTTACCAGGGCAACCAGGTCATCTCCAGGCATGCGACCCAGGAAGAGAACATCGTTCTTTAAATGTAGGGTTTCCACAGTATCAAATATTTCATCGAAGAGCCAGCCGCGCCGTCCCACGACGACCAGCTTAACCTGGGCCTTATAGTCGTCCAACAGACGCCGTAAACTGCGTAACAATGTAGGAAGATTTTTACGTGGTTCCAAAGTGCTGATAAAGATGAAGAAGTCTCCTGGGATGTTATACGTACGACGTACCTGCTCCAGGAGCGCCGGGTTCTCAATTGGCTGAAAGATTTCGTTCGCAGCTTCATGTACCACGGTAATCTTGTGTTCGGGCACACCTAAGAGGCGTGTCAGATCCTGGCGCGTGCTCTCAGAAACAGCGATAATGTGATCGGTGCTACGTACCGCCTGATCGATCTGGCTATAATACCGCGCACTTTCCTTTGTAAGAAACTGGGGATATAACAAAAACCCCAGGTCGTGGACAGTAATAATCGAGTGGAAGTTGCGATGGAACGGGGGAATAAAATCAGGGCTGTGTAGTACGTCCAGTCCCAATAGAGCTAATTCAAGCGGGAGGGAAAAATTTTCTAACCGGTGATGGCTGGGAGTCCATAAACTATGCCTCTGAAAATGGTTATTGCTTGAATGAAGAGGGCGGTCGTGCCGCATTTGTAAGAGTAGAATTTCTTCATCTGATTTCAGACGCCCCAACCCATCTAATAAACGGTGAATATATTGCCCAATCCCAGCCTGAGTATAGTAGGCCATGCGTGCATCAATTGCGATCCGCATGTAGTATTACTTCCTCCTTAAGTGTAAGCCGCCTTGAATTATAGGCTACTCGTGGACAGTGGTCAAGTGTCTTTTGCCTGTGCAGGTTAAGTTGCTCTTTAAATTCGGCTCGTATAAAATGGTCTATTGTAGGTGGAAATCGGTGCCAGGCAGATTTTAGCTCTGTATATCCAGGTTTTGATGCATCGGTCTGTTTATTACCTACGCTAACCAGATTGCCCCGAATCCGTATATTTAACGCCTTAGGCCGTATCGTATTCGACTTTTTTTTCGTTATGCTGTATGAAAACATTAAGAAAGACACGTTATTGTGCGCTTTCAAACAGTTTTAAGTTAATTTTTACGCATTCTTTACACCTTAAATCTCGGCGGATGATATACTGGACATAATAGTGTATTAGGCTTGGCAGTATTTCTGAGGTAATGCAAGCGAAACTGCCAATAAGTCACCGTATCTTCCGCCGCAAGTGTTGGTTGAAAGGTATTGCATGCCTGGCAGAAAGGCGATTCTCGCGCTATGGGCCTTGCTAACCCTTGTAGTATTGGGCCTGGTTTGGGCTGAAAATTCACCTGTCCCTGATAGTTTACAGGTAACTCAGCTTAATCAAGCTCAGTTACCTGGTGGTATTGGTATCGTTCATGCGGAAGGACCTATCTCAGATCCTCTCCAACTTCCTTCGCGCACGCCCATACGTACCCTCGGCCCCCTCGCCACCCCTACGGCTACTTCCCAACCCAATACTTCTACGGCGACATCAACCGTTCCTAGTGTAGCAACCTCGACATCAACGGCTACACCTCCTGGGGTCTCGACTGCGACTGCTACATCTACTGCGCCCCAGGTACCCACTTCCACGGCTACGATTCCTGCCGGCATTACGGCTACGGCTCTTGGGGTCGGTACGGTTACATCTACCGCTACGCCAGGCGGCATAACTACCCTGACCCCCACCGATACCGTTACCGTTCCGGGTACTGCAACGCAGACCGCTACAGAAACTGCCACAAATCCGGCCGGCGCTACCGCCACAAATACAGCTACAGTTCCTGCCGGGGCTACATCTACGAACACAGTTACTCGTACGTCGACGCCTCCAGGTGGCGTTACCTTCACACCTACCAGTACTAGTACGCCTGAAGGCAATGTGACTTTCACATCGACTGTCAGCGGGACAGGGACTACTACAACTACAGCAACACCGTCTCGCACACCTTCTACCACACGGACTTCAACACGCACGAGTACTGCAACGCCCAATATTACATCTACGCCTACCGTTTCGGCGACTCCCACTCCAGAGCCTTGTGGCTTGAATACACCGGGGGTGATTTGTCACGGTGTCCTGATTGTGGATGTTTGGACGGACTCGATTGGGCCTTGTGATATCTATCGCGAACAGCCCCTGGATCAGCTCATCCCGAATGTCGACCTTAAGCTGACTATGCCCGATGGTACTACCCGTATTGAGCGGACAAATGGCCGTAGTCCGACATATTTCTTTGATGTAACGTTCCTGGACATCCAAAAAATATCCATTGAGGTCTTAGGCTGGCCGCAAGATACCTTCCTTGGGCCGCTGGTGGACTGCGATAATAGTCCGCTCAAGATCACGCTTGACGATACCAGGTTCTTCTTTGGGTATGCTCGGGTGCTTTTCCGGGCGCGGCAGCCTTTTGGTTTGACCCCTACGCCAACGCCTACTCTGCGCCCTACCACCACCTCTACAGCGGTTGCTCCGACCCAAACAGATACCGCTACCAGCACGGCGACGGGCACAACCACCAATACAGCAACGTCCACCAGGACTGCCAGCTCTACGGCTACCCGTACCAGCACCGGAACTGCCACCAGTACTGCTACAGAGACAGGTACACCTACCTCAACCGGGACAGCAACGGCCACTGCATCTAATACGGCGAGCAGTACCGCCACGCTTACCAAAACATCAACACCAACCGGTTCGGCCACGGCTACGAATACTGCCAGCAGTACAGCTACAGCTACCGCGACTGGTACCGCCAGCGCCACTGGAAGCGCCACGAGCACCTCTAGCGCGACAGCTACCGGTTCCGCCACCAGCACAGGAACAGCCACATCTACCGCCAGCGCCACTGGAAGCGCCACGAGCACCTCTAGCGCGACAGCTACCGGTTCCGCCACCAGCACAGGAACAGCCACATCTACCGCCAGCGCCACTGGAAGCGCCAC
>SHYO01000048.1 GCA_009692745.1 Chloroflexota bacterium | reverse complement strand
TCAACATCTGGTTGATCATTTCCTCAGCATAGGCTACCATTCTCTGCCCGCGTTGCACAGTACGATTGGACATCTCTTCTCCTCCCCGGAAATGTGTTTCCCCTATTCTATCATCCTCCTTTATTCGCCCCAAATCTGACATGCACCCGTGGTCAGGGTCGGGATCATCCGGCAGCAGGTACTGCGGGGAACCAGCCTGGGGCTCCCAGCGCGGCCCGGCACGGCGCGCCTCCAGCTTCCGGTATTTCAGAGCTTCAACCATGAAATTATCATGATTCGTAGTGATATATAGGGGCAGACCCAGGCCGGCCAGCAGGTGATGGATTTCGTTCTCCTGCACCTCGAGCACTTTCTCAGCCCAGTTTAGGGCCTCGGCCGCCTGGGTGAAATTGGGACGGCGGAGGGCGCGCTGCTGCTCTACGCTGGGCTTCAGATCCAGGTAGGTAAAGAGGCTGCGCTGCAGCAGGCTGAAATAATCGCTGTGCAGCAGGTCGGGGTCGCGATCCGCCATGAATTGGGCTACCCTGGCCAGGCTATTACGATCCAGCAGGGGATAGCCATACCTATCGGCCAGCCTCTCCGCGATATCTTCTGTACTCGGCAGCAGATTGGCGTTCACCCGGGGACCGAGGAAGGGGATACATTGGCCGCGGTCGATATTTTCCAGCAGAAAGGGCCAGAACAATAGCTCGTCTCTGCCGGTCGAGATGTATCCCCGTTTGCCCAGCAATTCCCCCGCAGGCAGGCGCATAAACAACACCGGGATAGCGGCACCCGGCAACCTGGCTGTCATCAGGGCGGCGCGGGCTTGATTGCAAGCCAGGTCTACCAGGCCATCCTGCAGAAGTTGCCCGTAGAAAGTGCGGGCAAAGGCCCGCGCGGTGTCCACACCTATCAGGTCTTGCATGGCCAGCACGGCCGGCACACCCGCGGCCACCAGGGCCGGGGCAAAGCCGCGGAAGGCGTCGGCCGGGCTGCCTGCTGTACCGGGTACAGTAGCGGTCTGGCAACTGGCCAGGAAGACCAGGCGCAGCTTATCATCCTGCTGCAGATCCGTGCCGGACAGTTGGCGGTCCAGCATGGCCGCGAACTCGGCATCGCTGACCACCTGGACGCGGTTGTCTGCATCGGCGATGTAGAGCACGGCCTTCCCGTCCTGCTTATAATAGCGCCCATGCCCGATAAAGTGCAGTGCGTGAAAGCCTTCCTTCAACTTTGACTCCAGGGCTGAGAGGGTGCAAGGCGCCGGCAAGCGCACCAGCTTGACGTCCAGGCCGGCGGTGGCGGCCTGCAGCCCAGCCCACTCCGTCTCCGCGTCTATGGCGGCCAGCTTGTAGTCGGAGGCCAAGTTTGTGGGATCGGCGATGGCCACCAGAATTTTGATAGGCCGTTGCAGAATGGGGCCACCGGGTTGCCATTTTCCGGCCAGGTAGCGGGAAAATGGCGTGGCAGTGGCGGCAGCCAGGTCCTGGGGGAGGCTGCCATCCTCTGTATCCCGCAGGAGTTCCCAAGGAATGGCGTGCAGCTCCGGGGCGGTGGCATCGAAACGCAAGCGCACCCGGCGCTGCGGTTGCCGCCCGCGCGCTTCGACCCAGGCCGCTTTGAGCTTGGAATCGGCAAAAAGCAGCTCAAACAGCCGCACACCATCCTCGGCCGGGAAGACACCCGGCACCCAAGGGAGAATATTAGACTGCAGGTATCCGGCGCCGAATTGCTGCTCCTTGTTCAAGGTGATTTCGACCGGGTAGCCCTGATCCTGGCGGGCGAAGATGCGGATTTCCAGATCGGCGTATGCTGTCATGATCCTCTGACTATAGTAGGGTGGACGGGGACTGGACGGATGGTAGTAAGCCTAAGGATTATAGTATACATGCACCAGCCGTGCAAAACAGGGAGCATAGGAAACAAGGCACCGATGATGGGGATAGCAGAAGCCAGGTGGCAGTGAACCCCACCAAGTCGAGGGCGGTCAGGGGCCTGAGGCCGCCTCACCATGCGCCAAGGTCTGATACCAATCGCAGGTCGCCGCGGCTATATGGGCGTGGGTGAAGTGCGAGAGGGCGCGGGCGCGGCCGCGTTGGCTTAGCTCGGCGCGCAGGGCGGGGTCGCGGTAGAGGCAGGTTAGAAGGCTGGTCAGGGCCGGCAGATCGCCTTCGGGGAAGACCAGGCCGGCGTCGCCGATGACCTGGGGGATCTCACCGCTGTCGGAGCCGATCACCGGAACGCCGCAGGCCATCGCCTCTGGCAGCACCCGGCCGAACTGCTCTTTCCAGTTGGAGCGGGTGCGTGAGGGGAGCACCAGCACGTCCAGGGTATGCAGCCAACCGGGCATGCGGCCGGAGGGCTGGGAGCCGTCCAGGCAGAGGTGCTCTGATAAATCCAGGGTGCGGGCTTGTTGTTGCAGCTCCGGCGCCAGGGGGCCGCTGCCGGCGATGTGCAGCTCCCAGGGGAAGAGGAGTTGGGCCAGGGCGGGGAGCAGGTCCATCACACCTTTCTCAGGCACCAGGCGCCCGGCGTAGCCTATCCGAAATACGGAAGTCTTGGATTCCTGGGGGCGTTGTGTAGCCGGCGGGGCGAAGGTAGTAGGATCGACGCCGAATTGGGGGATGACGGTGACCGCCTTTCGGAAACCCTTGCGCTGGATGACCGCGGCGGCGTTGCCATTGCCGGCGATGGCGCCTGCCACGTGCCTGTAGACATAACGCTCGACCTGGCCGAAGGGGGGCGGATAATCGCGGTAGATATTCTGCCAGGTGAAGAAGAGACACCGGGCGCGGTAGTGCTGCGCCAGCCAGACGGCATGGCCGGTAACCAGGTTGTAGGGTTCTTCATCGATATGCACTAAGTCAGGGCGCACCTGGCGCATCACGTTCCCCAGGCGAGGATACCAGTGCAGGTGGTGATGGCCGCTGAGCACGATGGGTAAGATCAGTATCTCATAGCCGCGGGTGTGCGCCAATTCCAGGCGCTGATCGGTGCCCGCCTCACGCCAGCGGGGAGGCACCACGACGGTGAGGGAGATGCCGGGACAGGTGGCGATCTCTTCCAGCTTGCGCTGATAGGCACCGACGATGCAGGCTTTGCTGATCATCAGGACGCGCATTGCCGGTAGACCTCCACCACCTGGCGGGCTGTCTTTTCCCAGGTGAAGTGGGCAGCTTGTTCCAGTCCTGCTGCGCTCAAGTGGCGGCGCAGGTTAGGTTGGGTCAGGAGGGTACGGAGGGACTGGGCAATAGCCTCTGGGCCGGTGGGGTCGAAAGTCAGCGCTGCCTGTCCCAAAATCTCCGGTAAGGATCCTCGATCAGAGGAGGCGACGGGTGTGCCGCAAGCCATGGCCTCCAATGGCGGCAGACCGAAGCCTTCATATAGCGAAGGAAAGACCAGGGCGGTGGCGCCACTGAAGAGGGCCGGGCGATCCATATCAGGAATCCAACCGGGCAAGAAAACATGATCCGCGAGATGTAATTCACGCACGATGCTTTGTATGTCGGGAAACAAGGCGGTAGCCTGCGCGGGCAATTGGCCGCCTAAGACCAGGGGGAGGCGGGGGTTGATCTCATCCACCACCATGCGCCATGCCTGGAGTAAAGCCGGCACGTTCTTACGGACATCATAGCCACTCAGGTAGAGCAGGTAATCCGGCGGTAACTTATATTTTCTACGTACTTTCTCGATTACCTCCGGGGGTTGGGGGTGGAAACCCGGGTCCGGCGCTAAATAAACGACATGCACCCTGTTGCGGGGAATACCCAGTAGCCTGACGATATCATCCTGAGAGCGGATGGAATCTGCCATGATGGCAGCGGCGCGCCGGGCGGTATGGCGCACCAGCCAAAAGTAGAGCTCAATGGACCTGGAACCCCGGTAGGCCGGAAAGAGCAGCGGGATCACATCATGGATCGTTACTACAGTGGGTGTGGGCGTATACCAGGGAGGGGCAAAATAGGGAACGTGGGTCACCCATGCGCCCCGGCTGGCCAGGGGGAAGGCGATCTGTTCGAACCAGACTTTCCCCACCGCAGCCAGACGGTTTTCCGGCATGGCGCCGGTATAGCGGCGCCTTTGGAAGGGCAGGTGATCCCGGCGCCTTTCAACGCGCACTACCGGGGCGGCAAGCGGTAGCACAGCCTCTAAGGCCAGGTCGGGAAATCCACGCTGCAGCGCCTCTGCCAGACGCAGGGTGTATTGGCCGCTGCCGGTGGCGGGAAGAGTGGCGAACCAACCGTTCAGGGAGACAAGCTGCTCAGGACGGTAGCTCACAAGGGATCTTCGTAACCGTAGGGATGGCGGCGGCGCCATTCCCACGCGCTGGCGATAATACTTTCCAGGCCAGGATAGCGCGGTTGCCATCCCAATTCCTGGCGGATACGTGCCGAGCTGGCGACCAACTGGGGCGGGTCGCCGGCGCGGCGCGGCGTTTCCTGCGCCGGAATGGGATGACCTGTGACGCGGCGGGCAACCTCGATCACCTGGTGTACGCTAAATCCCAGGCCGTTGCCGATGTTATAGATCTGGCTGCGGCCTTGATCGAGCGCTGCCAGGGCCAGGAGGTGGGCCTGGGCCAGGTCGACAACATGAATATAGTCTCGCACGGCGGTGCCATCGGGCGTCGGGTAATCAGTCCCGTAGATATTGACCGATGGGCGCCGGCCCAAAGCGACCTGTAACACGATGGGAATCAGGTGGGTTTCAGGGTGATGGTCTTCGCCAACTTCGGCGAGGGCCCCGGCGGCGTTGAAGTATCGCAGCGCCGCATATTTCAAGCCGTAGATGGTATCGCACCAGGCCAGAGTGCGCTCGATTATCAGTTTGCTATCGCCGTAGACGTTGACGGGTTGGAGGGGGTCATCTTCCAGGATCGGGATGTTGTGCGGTACGCCATAGACCGCCGCTGTGGAGGAGAAGACCAGCTTGCGCACGTTGTGATCAATGGCGGATTGCAGCAGGGTGAAGGTATTGGCCGTGTTGTTCTGCAGATAGGCCAGGGGTTGCTGCATCGACTCGCCGACTTCGATCAGGGCGGCAAAGTGCATCACTGCTTCCGGTTGATGGTGGGCCATGGTTTGGTCCAGGCGCGGCCGATCTTGAATGTCGCCGTGGACGAAGACAGCGGCGGGATGGACGGCACGCCGATGGCCACGGGATAGGTTATCGTAAACCACTACCTGGTGGCCGGCGTGGATCAGCTCATAAACCACAATACTGCCGATATAACCGGCCCCACCTGCCACGAGTACTTTCACGGCGCAACTCCTGATCGAAAAAATGCCAGGGTCTCGGCGAGACCGGTGGTGAAAGGAACTTCGGCCTGCCACCCCAGGTGTTCCAGGGTGCGGCGCGGATCTACCACACTGTCGCGGATCTCGGCGGGCCGCGGCGGGCCATACTCTAGCGCCCCGGAAAAGCCGGCGATCTGGCAGCTTAAGCGCGCCAATTGGTTGATGCTGGTTGACGTGCCGCTTCCCAGGTTCAGCACCTGGTTATCGGCGCGGTCCAGCGCCAGCAGATTGGCCCTGGCAATATCCTGGACATACACAAAATCACGGGTCTGCTCTCCGTCGCCGTTGACGATGGGGGGCAGGCCGCGCAGTAGCCGCTCACAAAACGTAGTTACCACACCTGCCTCGCCGAAGGATTCCTGGCGCGGGCCGTAGACATTGGCAAAACGCAGGATCGTATAGCGGATACCGGAGAGGTGGGCAAAAAGGGAGAGGTACCCTTCCGCCGTAAGCTTGCTTAATCCATAAGGGCTATCGGGATGAGTCGGATGGCCTTCGTCAATCGGGAGATATTGGGGTGCGCCGAATATCGCCATAGAGGAAGCATAGACTACTTTGCGCACACCGCTTTGGATGGCAGCGTGGAAGAGATTGACAGAGCCGCTCACGCCCACCCCGGCATCGGTTACCGGGTCCTTCACCGAGGTTGGGACGCTGGCGATGGCTGCCAGATGACAGATGACGGCGGGGGCCTCGCTTTTTACCAATGCTGCGAGTCCGGCATCACGAATATCCATGACTACCAGAGAAGCTGTCGCAGGGACTTGGGCACGCTTACCGGTGCTGAGATTATCTACCACCACCACCTGGTGCCCAGTGGCCAGGAGGAGATCAACCAGGTGGGAGCCGATAAAGCCTGCGCCCCCGGTAACTAGAATTTTCACCCATCTACTCCATTTCTATCTTGGCCGGATGGAGGAAAGTCTCCTTGCCATTGGCCGGGGGCCAAGTGGGTTAGGCTGCTCACAATCGCCTCTACCACTTTTGCCGGTGATAAATCATCAGTAGCGATTACCAGGTCGGCATCGGTGTAGGCGCCGGCCCGGCTAGCTTTTAGCTCTACAATGCGGGCCAGAGGATCGGAGCTGGCCAGCAAGGGACGCGGTGTATGCGGGCGGCTGGCAAGTAAGCGCGCCAGAATAGTATCGGGACGGGCCTCCAGACAGATGATCCAACCATGCAGATGCATTAGCTCGCGGTTCTCGGGGCGGATGACGATGCCCCCACCGGTGGCGACTACCTGCCGGGTACCACCACAGACCTGGCGCAGCACAGCATTTTCCAGATCCCGAAAGGTGGGCTCACCTGAATCACGGAAGATGTCCTCGACCGTACGGCCGGACTGTTGTTGAATTAGTTTGTCGGTATCTCGGAAATCATAATTTAATAAGGTAGCCAGGCGTGGTCCTACAGAAGACTTGCCGGTAGTGGAAAACCCCGTTAGGAAGATATTGGTACGCATAGGTGCGGATTATAACATACAGGCGGAGGTTGGACAATTTAGCTTAAAGTAATTGTGAAAAATGTGACTTGCCATTTGCTAAACAGTATGTTATAATCCCCCCCTGTTTGACAAGCGATTAATCCCAAGCATATCTGACACCCTGCTGTTCTGTCAAGATTCTGCTGGCGAATTCAAAATATCTGTTTTTGGAGCCGAAAACCTTCGAAAATCGGAGTGGAGAACGTCACCACTAAGCGTAACATCCGGCGAAATCCGGTGCCCTATCTACGGAAAACGGGATTCGCCAGCAAAGTCCTGTCAATGGTAATCCAAGGGGTATGGGCGCCCGACCGTACGCCTGTCATAGAACATTATGTTCATCATGACTGAACAGCATAGCACAGAGGAGTGCCCCAAATGCTCTCCCTCATGATTTTTGTCCCGCTCATCGGGGCCGCTATTGTCTTATTTTTGCCCGAGAGGAATAACCGGGCAATTAAGTGGGTTGCTTTGCTGTTCAGCGTTATTCCTCTATTGATGGCTCTCTACCTGGCGTTTACCTATAATTTTGTGGCCGGCGCCATAGGTTACGAGGAATATCTCTCCTGGATTCCCAATCTCAATGTGAATTATCATTTGGGAGTAGACGGGATATCGTTGCCCCTGGTTCTCCTGATCAGTATCTTGACTCCCCTGGTGATCCTGTACTCCTTCACCATGGAATCCAAGACTAAAGCGTTTTTTATATTGCTATTGATGCAGATGACCGGCACGTTTGGTGTATTCCTGTCGCTGGATTTATTCCTCTTCTTCCTGTTCTGGGAAATCAGTGTGGTACCCATGTATTTCATCATCAATAGCTGGGGGGGACCGAACCGGCGCTGGGCGGCGATTAAGTTCTTTATCTATACGATGGCTGGTAGTATTGCTATGCTGATGATGATCCAGCTTATTTTCCTGGCCACCAACAGTTTTGATATTGTCCACCTCTCGACGCAGCGCCCCTTCACTGGAAACCAGACACTACCATTGCTATCGAATAGTACCTGGCAGGCGCTGGCCTTCCTGGCCTTTTTTCTGGCGTTCGCGATAAAGGTGCCGCTCTTTCCGCTCCATACCTGGTTCCCGGAAGCGTATACGGAGGCGCCGGATGGTGGCACGGCGCTGCTATCCGGTTTATTGGCGAAGATGGGTGTCTTCGGTTTTATCCGCATTGTGTGGCCCCTGTTCCCCGAAGCCTCGGCCATTTTTGCGCCGATTATCGGTGGGTTAGCGCTGGTGAATATTATCTACGGCGCTTTCGCCGCCCTGGCGCAGACTGATCTGAAGCGTATGCTGGCGTATTCTTCCTTCAATCACATGGGCTTTATGATGCTGGGACTGGCAGCAGCCATGGCGGCCACCAATGGCAATCTGGACGACCGGGCTATCGCGGTCAATGGCACCGTGCTACAGATGTTCAACCACGGTATCACCACCGGCGCTCTATTCCTCTTGGTGGGGGTACTGTTTACCCGCACCGGCTTGCGGGACATGCGTTCTTTTGGCGGGTTGGGCACGCGCGTGCCGATCTTTGCCGGGGTGATGTTATTTTCCGTCATGTCATCTTTGGGATTACCTGGGTTAAATAACTTCTGGGGCGAATTTTTGATTATGCGGGGTGTGTGGGCCAGCAATCCGCTCTATGCGGCGCTGGCGACGATTGGGCTGGTGCTGACGGCCCTGTACCTATTGCGGATGATGAAGAACGTGTTCTTTGGCCCGTTGAATAGCAGGTGGAACACCATGCCGGATATGGACCGGCGCGAGCTGTTTACGTTGGTGCCTCTAATGGCAGTCATGGTACTGATCGGATTTATTCCTGCGACAATCTTGGATCTGGTCAATAGAACCGTTGTCAATATTTTATCCAGGCTGTAATCCATTCTGACCGCTAACTCTTTGAGGAAGGTCGCATGTTAACGCTTATATGGCTGCTTCCAATGATAGCCGCGGTGGTTCTGATGTTGATGCCCAAAGAGCAGTTAAGACTGATTAAGGGTATTTCCATAGGCACGGCCTTCATTACCCTGGTTATTTCTATCATTGCCTACTTTAAATATGACGTGGTCCAGGGCGGGTTCCAGTTTGTGGAGACCTTTTCCTGGATTCCGGCCCTGGGAATCTCTTATAAGCTGGGGGCGGACGGCATTACCGTACCCATGCTACTGCTGACCGGCCTGATTATCTTCGCTGGAACTTTAATGTCCAGTACTCTGGAAGATTTTCGTGAAAAGGAATTTTTCGTTCTATTACTGGTTCTGGTGGCCGGGGTTTATGGCGTATTCGTAGCGTTAGATCTCTTCTTGCTGTTAGTTTTCTATGAGTTGGCAGTTTTGCCGATGTATATCCTGATCGCGGTCTGGGGGAGCACACGCAAAGAATACTCAGCGATGAAGCTAACACTCTATCTACTGGGAGGCAGCGCTTTCTCTCTGGTGGGCATCATTGCCATGTATTGGGCCGGAGGCAAACATACCTTTGATATGGTGCAACTGGCAACTGCCAACTTCTCACGCGAGTTCCAGGTGTTCTTCTTCTTGCCGATCTTCGTAGGGTTCAGTGTCCTGGCTGGCCTCTGGCCCTTCCATACTTGGTCGCCTGATGGTCACGTGGCTGCGCCCACGGCTGTTTCAATGTTGCATGCCGGTGTGCTGATGAAACTGGGAGCTTATGCTGCTTTGCGGGTAGGCGTATTCCTGCTCCCCCAAGGGGCCCAGGTCTGGCTGCCCTGGATTGTCCTATTGACGGTAGTCAACGTGGTATATGGCGCTTTTGTAGCTATGTCCCAGCGGGATATGAAGTATATGGTAGGTTTCTCCAGCGTTAGCCATATGGGTCTGGTAACGATGGGCATCGCCACTATGAATTCGATTGGGATGAGCGGGGCAGTTTACCAGATGTTCTCCCACGGGGTGATGACCGGCCTGATGTTTGCGGTAGTCGGCCAGATCTACAAGCGTGCCCACACCCGTGATATGCCTAGCCTGGGCGGTCTGTTGCAGAAAACGCCCTGGATGGGCATAGCTTTTATCATCTGCGCCTTGACTTCTATGGGCTTGCCAGGATTTAGCGGATTTATCGCTGAATTTCAGATCTTTGTCGGTACCTGGAGCGCCTACCCTATCCTGGCAGCTATAGCAGCCCTGGGCATCATTATTACCGCTGCCTATCTGTTGCGCGTGGTTTACCAAGTCTTCTTTGGCTCGTTGAAAGTGGAATTTGAGCACCTGACAGACTCCAAGCCGATTGAACGGCTGGCTATGGGTCTGCTGGTGGCAGCCTTGATTATCTTCGGCCTATTGCCGACTACCATGGTGAATATGATCAATAGCGGCGTGGCTCCGGTGATTGCCCGGTTAACGACGGGCAGTTAATGGCACTGGGCGCCGGCGTAGGACGCTAGGAGGCAAAACCTTGGACATTGCGATACTCCTGCTACCTGAAATCATTCTTACTATTTTTGCCCTGATCGTACTTGGCTATGATTTGATATGGCCGGGCCGGAAGGCTGTGCTCGTGACTTTGACCCTGGTAGCGGTAGGACTGGCGGCCATTGGGGCGATCTATACCTGGGGCACGAATAAGACTATTATGGCCGATACCATCTCCATCGATGATTATGGTGTGCTCTTCAAATTGGCCGGACTGGCAGCTACCGCCATGGTGGTGTTATTGGGAATGTCCTATATCCCTGAGGGGCGGCGGACGCAAGATGCGAAACGACGCCTGCTGGCCATTAGCCGGCAAGGGGAATTTTATGCCATTATGCTCTTTGCTGCTGTGTCTATCATGTTCCTCGTGTCCGCCAATTCTTTGGTGCTCATCTATCTTTCTATCGAGTTTCTCAGCATTGCCTCCTATATTTTGGTAGGGTATTTGAGGGACGACAGCCTTTCCACGGAGGCGGCGATTAAGTATTTCCTGTATGGTTCTGTCACAGCCGCCGCCATGGTCTATGGTATGTCGTTCCTGTACGGCGTCTCAGGATCGGTCGACTTGCCGACGATCGCGAAGGTTATCGCCGGTACCTTACCATCACCGGAGTCGCTGCGGGGGATAGTTATGCCGGCCGTGGTACTGATTCTGGCAGGTTTTGGTTTCAAAGTGGCAATGGCGCCATTCCACCAATGGTCGCCCGATGCCTATGAAGGCGCCCCCACGCCGGTTACAGCCTTTATCTCCGTGGCGCCAAAAGTGGGAGGATTTGCGGTACTGTACCGCACGTTGATTGTGGCGCTACCTTATTTCCACTCTGACTGGGGTGGAACTATCGCCATCCTGGCCGTATTGAGTATGAGCCTGGGTAATCTGGTAGCTCTGACGGAGCGGAATATTAAACGCATGCTGGCCTATTCCAGTATCGCTCAGGCCGGGTATATTTTGATCGGGATAGCTGCCTACTCCCAAATGGGAATTTCATCAACCCTATTTTATGTGATGGTCTACACCTTGACGAATATCGGCGCTTTTGCCGTGGCGATTGTGATCTCTAATGCCCTGGGCAGCGATTCTATCGCCGATTTTGCGGGATTGAGCCAGAGGAATCCCAGTCTGGCCCTGTTGATGCTGTTCTTTTTGCTCTCGTTGGCAGGTATTCCACCACTGGCAGGCTTTTTTGGGAAATTTTTCCTCTTTACCGCCGCTTTGGAGCAAAACCTGACATGGCTGGTATTTGTGGCTGTGATTAATAGCGTGTTGTCTTTGTATTATTACCTGATGATCGTGAAGGTGATGTACGTTGACCCGCCCGAGTCAACCGTTCCCCTGGAAACACCGCGCCCCCTGGCAGTTGCCATGGGCATCTCGGCTATCGCGATACTGGTACTGGGCATATTCCCGACACCCTTGATCAATCTTATCACTACCGCGGCTGCGGCGCTGATGCAGGTTAGTTCTTGAGTTTTTCTGCGGGAGATGTGGTATATTGAAGGATATTGTTCTGCCCATCGCTCTGATTCTGCAGTTGATGGTCACCATTGTCGTCGTTTCTGTGGGATCTCTAGTGGTAGGCGTCTGGTTAGATCGGCGCCTGGGGACGACGCCTATTCTGATTATCATCTTTATGATTATCGGTCTGGTACTGACAATGGCGACGGTCTATCGGCTGGCCAAACGGTATCAGGTTGCTTTGCAATCCAGTAAAGGCAAAAAGGGCGATTTGTGAAAATAAACACTTTCGGATATAATTAGTTTATATCATTACCCTATTTGTTCCAAACCAAATTCATAGGTCTGTTTGATCCCAAGAGCAAAGTTTGTAGCCTGTTAAGGTCTAGGTCAGCAGGACATTCGTTTCAAGGTTTCGCCTGGAGGTGTGCAAAAGTCATGAGCAAATTATACCCGTTGCTTCGAATCATCGTGATCGTCGTAATCATTGCATTAGTCTCGCGATTGATCCTCCCTGTGGGTACGCCTACGCTCTCGGTGAGAGGGGAACAAATTCCCGGCTGGTTTTTAAACCTCGGTTTTACCTCTATTCCCATCACCAATTCTTTGCTGGCGACCTGGTTTACTATGCTGGTGCTGGTGATACTGGCCTTTCTTACCACCCGCAATGTATCCCTGGTACCGGGAAAATTGCAGAACATCATGGAACTGGCGGTCGAGGCGATTTATAACCTGGTACTGGATGGCGTCGGCCCTAAGTGGGTGGGCCGGATTTTCCCATTAGTGGCGACTATGTTTATGCTGATTTTACTTTCTAACTTCATCAGCGTGGCCGTCCCAGTAATTAGCGCTGTAGGTTTTAAGGAAGTACACGAGGGCAAAGAGATATTGATCCCCATTTTCCGTTCGCCCAGCGCTGACTTAAACTTCACTGTCGCCCTGGCTTTGATATCTGTCATCCTAACCCAGGTTTATGGTGTGATGGCCAACGGCTTTTTTTCCTATTTCAACCGCTTTTTCCAGGTTGGGGCTATCATCCAGGCTATTCAGGGTAAGAAGCACCCGGCAATGGCCGGACTGGATATCTTTGTGGGTTTGATAGAGTTTGTATCCGAAGTGGCTAAGATTATCTCTTTCAGCTTCCGGTTGTTTGGAAACATCTTTGCCGGTGAGGTGCTGTTGCTGATAGTGGCCTCTTTCGTTTCCCTGGGGTTGCCGTTGATCTTTCTGGGCTTTGAGACTTTTATTGCTTTCATCCAGGCTTTCGTATTCGCGGTCCTGACCATGTCTTTCATGTCCCTGGCAATCGCCGGGCACGAGGAAGAAGCAGAAGGACATTAGACGTTATCGGAAATAGTAATACTGTGCGGCCTGACAGACCTGCAGCAGGCACACTCTTGCTTAATCCCGATAAGGTCTATTAGAAAGCATGCTGCATTGTATCTAGCAGGACCCTGTGAGCATTGAGATGGGGAATATGGTGTATGGAATACGTGGTCAATTTGATTAATTTTTATATGATTTCAGGAGGATGACAACATGACACCGGAAGTAGCAATTGCTTTACTCCCATTTGCAAAGTTTTTAGGCGCAGGCATCGCCATCGGTGCGGGCGCCATTGGGCCTGGCATAGGTATTGGCTTAATTGTAATGGGAGCGTTACAGGCCATTGGGCGTAATCCTGAAGCGGAAAACTCTGTCCGATTGTATATGTTCATCGGCATTGCCTTCGCCGAAGGGGTTGCCATCTACGCACTCATGATTACGTTCCTACTGTTGTTCGTACTGTAGATTCAGGGAAGAAGTGAGGGGAGGTGAACCATGGCAGGACTAGGACTTGATCTTCGGTTACTAATTTCACAAATCATCAACTTTGCTGTGCTGCTCTTTCTGCTGCAACGTTTGCTGTATAAGCCTTTGATGAATACCATGGCAGCGCGCCGCCAGCGCATTGAAGAGAGCCTCGAAGAAGCTGACCGGGTACGCCAGCAGGCCGCGACTGCTCAGAAAGAATATGATGGCCAGTTGGAAAAGGCGCGGCGCGAGGGACAAGAGGCCATTGCCAGGGCTACCACGGCTAGTAAGAAGGTGGAAGAAGAGATTCTGGCAGATGCGCAGAAGCAAAAAGAGGCCATTATTCAGTCTGGGCGCGAGCAGATAGAGCAGGAACGCGCCAGGGCTCTGGCCGAGTTGCAGGAACAGGTGGTAGATTTGTCAATTGCGGCAGCGCGCAAAGTGGTTGGCACAAACCTGGACGACCAAACCCACCGGAAACTTATCCGTGATTTCTTGAGCAAGGAGCTGGAGGGTATTTAATGGACGGTAAATCCAACCGCTATGTCCAGGCGGCATATGAAGCCGTTTTGGGAGGATGGCTGGAGGATCTGCGCCAGGCCAGGCAAGCTTTGATCCAAGCCGGGTTGATGGAGGGCGCCTCCGATCCTACTGTGCCATTTGAAGTGAAGCAACAGCGTATTGATGGCGTTTTATCACCCCGCCTCGATCCAAAGGCGCGCAATCTGTTATATATTCTGGCGCGTGATAACGCTCTGAATCAATTGCCCACGGTGATTGCAGAGCTGGAAGATATCGAACGGGGCGAGGTGCGCAAATCCCTGACGGCCGAAGTAACCAGTGCCGTTGCCCTGACAGATGAAGAGAAACAGACGCTGCAGCGTAAGTTGCAGACCAAATCTCCAGACGCGCTGGAGATTACGTACCGGGTGCAACCGGAAATTCTGGGAGGGTTGATTCTGCGTGTAGGAGACAAGGTAATAGACGGCAGTGTGGCTACACGCCTGGAATCCCTGAAAACGGCATTACGCACCGGACGGTAAGAGTTGCACCTGCGGCAGAGAACCGCATATCTGTATCATTTTTTTCGGAGTGCATCAAGGTTGATGCTACCTATATCTTAGCAACGATGCGGGAGGCATTATGGATCTTGTCTGGGTAGTTCCCGTCGCATCCCTGCTGGCGCTTGTCTTTGTAGCTTACCTGGCTTATGACGTTTTGCACCGGGATGCCGGCACCGAACGTATGCAGGAAGTTAGCGGGATGATTTTTGAGGGTGCAGTAGCCTTTCTTAATCGCCAATACCGGACTATTGCCATTCTAGCAGTTGGAACGGCAATTATCCTCACCGTATTAATTGCCCTTTTTGAAAAGTATACTGAGACCTCTATCACCGGTTGGGACTTGGGTATCCGCACGGGGGTCGCCTTTCTGGTTGGGGCGATTGCCTCGGCGCTTTCGGGCATTATTGGCATGTATGTGGCCGTACGCTCCAACAGCCGCGTCGCCAGTGCTGCGCGGCGTGGCGTAGGCGATGCTCTTTTGGTGGCATTTCACGGCGGAGCTGTTTCGGGATTCCTGGTAGTGGCGCTGAGTCTCATCGGCGTCTATCTGATGTTTTTGCTCTATGGTGGGTTTCAGCATCCGGAGCAGGCCCCCTTCTTGATTGTCGGTGTTGGATTTGGCGCCAGCTTCGTCGCTCTGTTTGCCCAATTGGGCGGTGGGATCTATACCAAGGGTGCAGACGTTGGCGCTGACCTGGTAGGCAAAGTGGAAGCAGGGATTCCGGAAGATGATCCGCGTAATCCGGCCGTGGTAGCCGACCTGGTGGGAGATAACGTGGGAGACTGCGCGGGACGTGGCGCTGACCTGTTTGAGTCCACCGTGGCGGAAAATATTGGTGCTATGATCCTGGGCGTGGCTATCTACGCGGTCACCAAAAATGTGGCCTGGATTTATTTCCCGCTGGTGGTCCGTTCCTTTGGCCTGATTGCTTCGATTATTGGGGTAGCGAGCGTCCGATACCGTACCGGGGAGAATCCTATGGATACCCTCTTCCGGGGCTTCTTCATCTCGGCGATCGTCTCGGCTATTGCCATGTTCTTTGTGGTACAGGTCATGCTGGGGGATTTCTGGTTCTCCCTGGCGGGAATTGTAGGCATCTTAACCAGCGTGGCCTTTGTCTTCCTTACGATGTATTATACCGAGGGACGCTGGCGACCGGTTAAATCAATTGTTGAGGCCTCGCGTACCGGATCGGCTACTAACATAATCGCTGGTTTTGCTGTAGGTTTGGAGAGCACTGGCGCCGTAGTAGTTACGATCTCTGTGGCGTTGCTCTTGTCCCATTGGCTGGGTGCTCAGAGTGGATTGGTGAGCGCCAGTGGCCTGCCAATTGGCGGCATTTACGGCACAGCCGTCGCTACGATGGGTATGTTGATGACCGCCGCTTATGTGCTGGCGATGGATACCTTCGGCCCGATTGTGGATAATGCCGGGGGTATCGTGGAAATGTCTGATGCGCCTGAAGAAGTGCGGCGCGGCACAGATGCTCTGGATTCCGCGGGCAATACCACCAAAGCTCTGACCAAGGGATATGCGATTGGTTCGGCAGCCCTGGCAGCTTTCCTGCTCTTCTCGGCTTACCTGGATAAGATCGAGTTGGTGCGCCGGGCGAAGGGAGATATCGCCGGGGCAAATCTTGCCCATGTGGTGAACTTGACCAACGTCGAGGTCTTTGTGGGGGCATTAGTAGGCGTGATGTTGATTTTCACCTTCAGCTCTCTAGCCGTCCAGGCTGTGGGGAAGGTGGCGGGCGACATCATCCAGGAAGTCCGCCGGCAGTTCCGGGAGATTCCGGGGGTGCGGGAAGGTACAGTCCGGCCCCAATTCGACCGTTGCGTGGATATTACCACGAGAGGGGCTTTGCGGGCCATGGTCGCCCCGGGTATACTGGCTGTAGGCGTGCCGATTGTGGTGGGCGTGTTGTTGCGCGCCGAAGCGGCAGCCGGTTTATTGATGGCCGGTACGATTGGTGGTGTATTAATGGCCACCCTCTTGAATAACAGCGGCGGCGCCTGGGATAATGCCAAGAAGATGATCGAAGCCGGTGAGATGAAGGATGCGGCCGGCAAAACCATCGGCAAGGGCTCTGCCGAACACGCAGCAGCAGTGGTAGGCGACACGGTAGGTGATCCGTTTAAGGACACTGCCGGCCCATCCATTCACGTGGTAATTAAGCTTTTGGCGACGATTACCCTGGTGCTGGCGCCATTATTCATTTAGATATTTAGAAGCCGGGTTTTCCCAAGACCCGGCTTCTCTAAGAAGTGTAGCTAACAAGCACAGCTAAGCAGTATAGAGATAAGCCGATAGGGTTAATGGCTAGAGGAGGTTGTAGAGATGGCTATAGGCACACTTTCAGGCAGTGACCTGATCGCCGAGCTACGAAAACAGATTGAAAGCTTTGACGCCCCGGTAAAGGCGGTAGATGTTGGTACAGTGCAGCAGGTTGGTGACGGTATCGCCCGTTCCGACGGTTTGGCCGGGGTAATGGCCAATGAGTTGGTCGAATTCGAAAATGGTATCTTGGGCATCGCTTTCAACCTGGAAAGTGACAACGTCGGTATCATCATCGTCGGCGATTATACCGGGATTGAAGAGGGTATGCAGGTGCGGAGCACCGGCCGGATTGCATCGGTGCCGGTGGGTGATGGCCTGATCGGCCGGGTTGTTGATCCTTTGGGACGTCCCCTAGACGGCAAAGGCCCAATTCGCGCCGATAAATTCCGGCCCATTGAGCGTATTGCTCCTTCGGTCATCCAGAGACAGCCGGTAGATACGCCGGTCCAGACGGGTATCAAGGCCATAGATGCCATGATTCCTATCGGCCGCGGGCAGCGCGAATTGATCATTGGAGACCGCCAGACCGGTAAAACGGCCATTGCCCTGGATACGATCATTAACCAGGTAGGTGGTAACCTGCTTTGTATTTATGTAGCTATCGGCCAGAAATTGGCCAATATTGCCCAGGTAGTGGGTACGCTGGAGAAGCTTGGCGCTATGGACCACACCATTGTGGTGGTGGCTTCAGCGGCCGATTCGGCTACCCTGCAGTACATTGCTCCTTATGCCGGTTGTGCCATGGGTGAAGAGTTCATGGAGTCTGGCCGCGACGCGCTGATTATTTATGATGACCTGACGAAGCATGCCTATGCCTACCGCCAGGTATCACTGTTGCTGCGTCGCCCTCCCGGCCGCGAGGCATATCCCGGTGACGTGTTTTACCTGCATTCCCGCCTGTTGGAGCGGGCTGCTAAGCTCCACTCGGACTACGGCGGCGGCTCTCTGACGGCTCTGCCGATGATTGAGACGCAGTTGGGCGACATCACTGCCTATGTGCCCACAAACGTAATTTCGATTACGGACGGGCAGATATTCCTGGAAAGTGACTTGTTCTATGCCGGTATTCGCCCGGCTATTAACGTAGGTCTGTCCGTTTCCCGGGTAGGTGGTAAGGCTCAGACGCGGGCTATGCGCCAGGTGGCCGGCCGTTTGCGCCTGGACCTGGCCCAATTCCGCGAATTGGCGGCCTTTGCTCAGTTCGGTTCCGACCTGGATAAGGCGACCCGCGATCAGTTGGAGCGCGGCCAACGCTTGCAGGAAATTCTGAAGCAACCGCAATATCAGCCGGTATCTCTGCCAGACCAGGTTATCGCTATTTTCGCCGCTACAAACGGCTTTGCGGACCAGATACCGGTGGCGCGTATCCAGGAATGGGAGCAGGGACTACGTCGCTTTATGTCCGCCCAGCATCCCGAAGTGGTGCGGGCGATCGTGCAGGACAAGCGACTGACTGATCCGACGATAGAAGCGTTGCGCACGTCCCTGAAAGAGTATAACGAAACGTTTGCTTAGTAGGACATTTGCGGATCCCTGTATTGGCTGAAGATGGGAAACCCGATTATTGAGGAATGCCAGGCATCGCAAACTGCGACTATTCGATAGCGCCATCTGAGCAACAACCGGGTTTCTAGTCTTAAGAGCGAGGTGAGACTTTGGCAACAGCACGAGAAATACGGCGGAGAATCCGTTCGGTAAAAAATATCTCACAGGTAACGCGCGCTATGGAAGCGGTTTCGGCTTCCAAGATGCGGCGCGCCCAGGCGCAGGTGCTATCCAGCCGGGCTTATGCACATTTATCCTGGGAAATTCTCACTTTCCTGGCTGCCCAGCGGAGCAAGGGCGAGGCAAAACATCCTTTGCTGGCCTCCCGGAAGGTGAATAAGGTGGGGATTGTTTTGATCACGCCGGACCGGGGGCTAACGGGTGGCCTGAACGGTAACATCATCCGGACGGCTCTGCGCGTGGAGCGGGAACAAACTGCTCCCGTAGCGTATATTACCGTCGGGCGGAAAGGGCGCGACTTTATGGCCCGCTTCGGCAGAGCTATCCATGCGGAATTTACCGGCATTCCCGACCGGCCGGCCGTCACAGATATCAGTGCTATCGGCCGTTTACTGGTGGACGATTTCTCGCGGGGCGTGTTTGACCAGGTCGTGATGATCTATACCGACTTTATCAGTACACTCAGCCAGAAACCTACAGTACGGCAGATTCTGCCGGTAACTGCCACGGAGGCCGATGCCACAGAAAGCAATCCCCTGGGTAAGAGTGTCTTCGAATTCGAACCGGACGCGCCGGAGTTGTTGGGAGAGATCGTACCCCGGTTTATTCAATTACAGCTATACCAGGCCGTGCTGGAGAATATCGCCAGCGAGCACTCGGCCCGCATGGTAGCTATGCGCAATGCTACCGATAATGCCCGGGGACTCATAGATGAATATACCTTAATGTATAACAAAGCACGGCAAGAAACCATTACCAAAGAGATTTTGGATATCGCCGGTGGAGCAGAGGCATTGGCTAAGTAACGTTTTCACCGGAGGGAGAGATTCTATGGCAAAGGGAACAAAGGGTAGTATTATACAGGTTCTGGGGCCTGTGATTGACGTGCAGTTTCCGGAAGGTGAGGTTCCAGCGATCTACAATGCACTGGAAATCCCACGGGAGAATAATGAGCCCCTCATTGTAGAAGTACAACAACAATTGGGTAGCAGTAGCGTGCGTGCTGTCGCCATGGACACGACCGATGGTCTGCGCCGTGGCACCGAAGCTACCGATACCGGCGCGCCTATTACCGTACCGGTGGGCCGGCCGACCTTGGGCCGGATTTTCAATGTGTTGGGGCACCCCATCGATAACAAGGGTCCGGTGGTGACAGATACCCAGTACCCGATCCACCGGCAGGCTCCTGGTTTCCAGGATCAGATGATAGAGGCCCAAGTATTCGAGACAGGCGTCAAAGTTATTGACCTGATCGCCCCCTTCCGCCGTGGCGGTAAGACCGGGATCTTCGGCGGCGCTGGCACCGGCAAAACCGTGATCATTACCGAGTTGATCCGCTCGATTGCCACGGAACACGGCGGTGTCTCCGTATTTACGGGGATTGGAGAGCGCAGCCGCGAAGGGAACGACCTGTACCTGGAAATGACGGAATCGGGCGTTATGGACAAGGTCGTGATGGTCTTCGGCCAGATGAACGAGCCGCCTGGTGTGCGTCTGCGGGTGGGCTTGACCGGCCTGGCTATGGCCGAGTATTTCCGCGACAACGGGTTGGATGTGCTGTTGTTTATCGACAACATCTTCCGTTTTACACTGTCCGGATCAGAAGTTTCGGCGCTGTTGGGACGTATGCCCAGCGCCGTGGGGTACCAGCCGACATTGGCCTCAGAAATGGGGGCGCTGCAAGAGCGCATCACCTCGACCCATACCGGTTCTATTACATCTCTGCAGGCGGTATATGTGCCGGCCGACGACTATTCAGATCCTGCACCGGTGGCAACCTTTGCGCACCTGGATGCCACCATCGCCCTGGAACGGGCTCTGGTGGAACAGGGATTGTACCCTGCGGTGGATCCTCTGGCTTCTACGTCCCGTATGTTGGAGCCTGGTATTGTAGGTGAGGAGCATTATCGGGTGGCCCGCGAGGTGCAGCGGGTGTTGCAGCGCTATAAGGATTTGCAGGACATCATCGCCATCCTCGGAATTGACGAATTGACGGAAGATGATAAGCTTATAGTAGCGCGCGCACGGAAGATCCAACGTTTCCTAACCCAGCCGTTTTTCGTGGCTGAAGTCTTCACAGGCCAGCCCGGCAGGTATGTACCCATTCGGGAAACGGTGCGCGGCTTCCGTGAAATTCTGGATGGCAAGTATGACGATCTACCTGAGCAAGCGTTCTATATGATCGGGACCATCGAAGAAGCCGCCGCCAGGGCGGAAGCTCTGGGAAGATAAGGTTATGGCTCTTACAACCAGATTGGAAATTGTTACTATCGAGCGCCAGGTCTATTCTGCCGAGGTACGGATGGTAGTGGCCCCCGGTGTAGAGGGGGAGCTGGGGATTCTCCCTCGCCATGCCCCGGTAATTACGCTGCTCCAGCCCGGCGAGTTACGTATTACGACGGAGACAGGCCAGGAGAGTTTTGTCATTGGTGGCGGTATCCTGGAAGTCCTACCGGACCGGGTGCTGATTCTGGCAGATAGCGTTGAGGCAGTCGATGAGATAGATATTGCCCGCGCTGAGGAGGCCCGCCGGCGGGCCGAGGTTTTCTTACGGGAACACCCGGCTGGCGAAGAACAGGCACGCATGGAAGGGGCGTTGCGTCGCTCCAACGTGCGCCTGAAAGTCGCGCAACGACGCCGGCAGCGCCCATCCTCGGCGCGGGCCACAGAATCGTCAGAGTGATGGACCAGGTCAGCCCATCATAGTATGATTGCTACAGTGCAAATCACTGGGATCGCCTAATCGAGATTACTCATATGTTTTCACGTCAGTTAGGGATTGACCTCGGTACGGTTAATGTGTTGGTGTATGTGCATGGCCGGGGGGTGATACTGCGGGAGCCTTCGGTAGTAGCTATTACAACCTCCAACAACCGCATCGTAGCCGTGGGCGAGCAGGCACGGAAGATGTTGGGCCGCACGCCCGAATCAATAGAGGTTGCGCGGCCGTTACGCGACGGAGTTATTGCCGATTATTATGTCACCGAGGCCATGTTACGGTATTTTATCAAGAAAGCCAGTGGTCCCTTACTGATAGTCAAACCTGATGTAATGATCAGCGTACCGGTGGGAGTGACGACGGTGGAGAGCCGGGCCGTGCGGGATGCAGCTATGCAGGCCGGCGCGCGCTCGGTCCTTTTGATTCCTGAGCCCCTGGCGGCAGCTATCGGCGCCGGTCTACCCGTGATGACACCCACTGGAAACATGGTGGTCAACCTGGGGGGGGGGACCAGCGAGTCCGCTGTGATCTCCATGAGCGGTATTGTGGTAGCCAGTTCTGTGCGGGTTGGTGGGAATAAGATCGACGAAGCGATTGCGGCCTATCTACGGCGCAAGTATAACCTGGCGATCGGCGACCCGACGGCTGAAGAAGTCAAAATGCAGATTGGCAGCGCCCTGCCCCTGGAAGAGAAATTGACGATGGAGGTCCGCGGGCGTGACCAGGTGGTAGGTTTGCCGCGCACGATTGTCATCAACTCTGACGAAATCACAGAGGCCATGGCCGAGCCGATTGCCGCCATCATCATGATGGTGCGAGAGGTGTTGGAGAAGGTGCCGCCGGAGTTGTCTTCTGATGTCATCGACCGGGGGATGATCATGACTGGTGGCGGAGCGCTGTTACGGAATATGGCTAAGCTGCTGACACGGGAAACAGGCGTACCGTGCTTTATCGCCGATGACCCTATCTCATGCGTGGCGTTAGGCGCTGGTAAGGCCTTGGAAGATTTCCGTTTGTTGCGAACGCTAGGCGCTTTGTAATTCTAACTGGTAAAGGTAAGGGAATAATTCAGGCCCACCGGATCTCCGGTGGGCCTGTGTATTTGGCGGGTAATTTTAGCAGCAGCGCCGACCTTCCGGAAGGTTATAGGTAATAAGTCATGTTTTGCAGGCCGATAGCCGGGTCAATGTGGTAGACACGGACATGTTCCGGCACATTGAGGGTAACAGGTGCATAGTTGAGAATGGCCCGCACCCCTGCCTGCACCAACTCATCGGCCACCATCTGGGCCACCGAGGATGGAATCGCGACAATCGCAATTAACAACTCGTGTTCAGCAATGAATTTACTCATTTGTGAGACAGGCAAAATTTGAATGTCATTAAACGATTTTCCGAATTTTTGTGGGTCGACATCAAAGGCGACATCGATGTAAAATCCCCGCTCTTGAAACCCACCGTAAGATAAGATGGCTTGTCCCAGATCGCCGACCCCCACCAGGGCTACCGGCCATTGTTTATCCACCTGCAGAATCTGTTGCAATTGTTGGCGTAAATAGTCGATCTCATAGCCACTGCCCTGCTTACCAAATTCGCCGAAATACGAGAGATCTTTGCGGATTTGGGCGGAGCTAATTCCCAGCAAATTCCCTAATTCGTCGGAGGTGATCGCTTTAACCTCCTCTGGCAGGTGGCTTAGCGCTCGCAAGTATAGAGGCAGGCGACCAACGACAATTTCGGGGACACCCATAGGCTTTTGGATCTTGCGCCGATCGCGAATATTTGCCGAGTCCAAAATGTACTCTCCTGAGAGCAGAAATTCTATAATCTTGATTTGAGAATTTTACTACAAAGTTTGCTCGCGGGCAAACTTGCTCCAGGCGGTAACGTTTCAGAATTACAGCAATCAAACTACTACGGTAGGTGCTACCTCCCGCTGCACGTCTTTGGCGCACCTAGCAGATGTGCGGCCAGGGGACCGCGCCTACAGGAAATGTGGACAGTTATTCCAGGCGCAGGTGTCAAGAAATGCAACCTGGTGTATACTGCTAGCTATCCCGCAGAGCGGGAATATCTAAGATTTTTGATACATTGAGGATATATGCAAGCCGGACTTCCTATCACCGGTCCTCTGGGGCTGGGAGATCTACTTGACCGGGCTTTTCGCCTATATCGCGCCCGTTTTTGGACGTTGCTAATGACGGCCGCCATTTTCCTGATTCCGATAGCGATTCTCAGCGGCCTGTCAACCGGTCTCTTCACTAGCAGTGTCGACGCTCTGAGCCGGCTCAATCCTACACCGGGTGAGACGCCTGCCCAAGTGATGGGGGCTCTTGGTTCGGTGGCACAGGGCTATGGGATCGTGTTCATCATGAGCATTTTGACGTACTTTGTCAGCGGATTGGTCACTTTGGCGCTCACAGCCCAAACTGTGGCCACTTTGCATAACCAACGTCTGACACTGGCGGAGAGTGTCAGAGCAGGGTTGAACCGGTATTGGGCTTTCCTGGCGATGAGCATTGTCCAGGCGGTCTGTTTCTTTTTCGCGACGCTGATCGTACTGATCCCCCTATTCCTGCTGGTCTTGGCAGTCGCTTTCGGATTCGGCTTTTCCTTATCCCAATCGGACAATACCGGAGCGAATGCTGTCGCGGCCATAGGATTGGGTTTTGGCTTGTTGTGCGGTTATTTCTTCGCCCTATTAGCCATCATTCTACCTACAGCTTTTCTATCTGCCAGATGGATCGTTGCTACGCCCGGGTTGGTGGCCCAGGGATGGGGACCGGTGCAGGCGCTGCAACGCAGTTGGGCCTTAACCCGCGGCCAGACCTTGCGCTGCATTGGGTATCTTTTACTGCTGTGGCTGTTGAGTCTTTTGGTGACGGGGTTACCTATTCTGGTGATACAGCAGTTTATCTTGGCCCTCTTGCCCCAATCGCTGGGGTGGGCTTCCGGGATTTCTACGGCATTGGGATCGATTGCCAATGTGTTATGGCAGCCGCTGTATGTCGCCGCGATTGTGTTACTCTATTACGACTTGCGCGTACGGCACGAGAGCTATGACCTGGCGCTGCGCGTGGGACGGCTCGAAGCGGAAGTACGCGCCAGTGAAACCCAACCGGACTCCCCAGCCGGTACCTAGATAGCGAAGCTAGCGCGCATGGGGTTACCTAAGCTTGCTTATATCCTCTTCCTGGTCACAGCGATCATAGTAGCTGTGGCGCTACGCGCTTCCCCGCTCCAAGGGCAGGGTAAGACTATCTCCCTGGCCGAGTACACTTCTCAAATCCGCGATACTCTGGAGCAATTGGAACAGGCGCCGGAAGGCGCCAGAGCGGACGCGCTGCGCGCGGCCCAGGCGGTTTTGGGCAACATTGTAACCGTAGCGATGCCGTCAGGAGCACAATTGGCGGTGCAGCCGCTGTTGCCCGATGGGGTCTCGGTCGATATGGCCTTGCAGCGACTGCGCCTGATGGACGAGCAACTGGCAACCGCAAAGGGGGATAACTTTGCTGCGCGCCGCGCAGCGCTGGAAGCGATCCTGGCCCGGCCCGAGTTTAACCGGCCTGGACAAGAAGAAAGCCTCTGGCAGCGGTTTTTAAAATGGTTACGGTCCCTTTTGCCGGCGGAATTACCTGGGGCGATCGGCAATCCGGCTGTCAGAACCCTGGCGGAGATCGGAGTGTGGATCGTAGCGGGCGTGGGAGCGGTGCTGATCGTGCTGCTGTTATCCTACTGGCTACAAGGGCTGATTTCGCATTTTGTGGCGGATGTCGAAGCCCGGCGGCGACGTAGCACGGGGGAGGAAGTACCACTGACAGCTCAAGCGGCCCGGCAACAGGCAGCCAGTATGGCCCAGGCGGGGGATTACCGTGGAGCGGTACGGCGCCTTTACTTGGCGGCCTTGTTACAATTAGAAGAGAATGGATTGTTGCGCTACGACCGGAGCCTGACGAACCGGGAATACCTGACCCAGGTATCACGTTCTCCCTCTTTAAGCAGCCACCTGGCGCCCGTGGTGGAAACATTTGATGACGTGTGGTACGGAGTGCATGAGCCAGACCGGGCCACGTTCGACCGCTACCAGCAGGAAGTCAGGAACTTGACGAGCGCCGCACCGCAGATCGCTAAGCAGGCCAGGGTATCACCTGATCAGGATCGGTATAAGACCAGAAGATTAACCTTGCAGGATTTGGCAGAAAGCAAACAGGATAGACAGAATGATCAGGATAGATCATGAGCAGTCG
This sequence comes from Chloroflexota bacterium, assembly GCA_009692745.1. Taxonomy (GTDB): domain Bacteria; phylum Chloroflexota; class Anaerolineae; order Epilineales; family SHYO01; genus SHYO01. Next base: position 1,508 of record SHYO01000048.1, on the reverse strand, counting down.
CGCAGATACCTACGGTCGCACCGGTAGTAACCGGCAAACTGAGGTGATAGTTACCCTGGGACTGTTCGTGATCCTGGTGGTGATGGTTGTGGCTTTGGGCCGCTCCGGGCAACCAGCGCGGGAATATGATTTGAAATCCGCTGCGCCCAATGGTTTGCTGGGGTTGCGGCTGTGGCTGCAAGAGATGGGATTTCGGGTAAGCACCAATGAGGGCAAATCGTTTAAGCTGCCGGATAGTACGGATCTGCTTTTTATATACCCCAATACTACGCCATATACCGCGCTGGAGGCGCAAGCAGTAGCAGACTGGGTGGAAAAGGGGCATACCCTGGTAATTGTCGGTCCTGATACCGGCGACAAAGTATTGGTTGATACCTTTGGCGTCAGCAGCGAAAGCAGTGTTTTCTCCAGTTTCAGTAACACCCTCCATCAGCAGCAACCACTTCTACCGGCAGCAGGGGTGACGATGGGGGGTATCGATTTTGAGCCGCGTCTAAATCTGCATAAGGCACCGGCAGCCGTGGTAGTGGTGGCAACGGACGAGGGTTTTGTCACCATCGCGGTGCAGCGCCGGGGCGAGGGGACTATCTGGTATTTAAGTCCGCGTCACGGCCTGGCGAATGCGGCCCTAAAAGAAGTTCAGGAGAGTGCTATCGTACCGGCCTTATTGCGCACGGTGCCGGCAAAGGGCCAGATTCTCTTCGACACCTATCACCTATATGGTCCCCAGGGGGCCGAGAACGGACCAGCCACATTGCAGGAATGGCTGTATGCCACGCCGGTGGGGTGGGCGCTTCTGTTCTGCGCGGCCATTTTCGGCGCTTTCCTGCTCCTACAGGGCCTTCGCCTGGGGCCATCACTGCCGATCACCTCACCTGTGCGGCGCCGCGAGGCGGCTGAGTATGTCGAAGCCATGGCAACCTTACAACGCCGCGCGCATAAGCGCCAGTCGGTCGCCCGTTATCATAAGCGCCGGCTCAAGGCGGGGCTGGGCAAGGCCTTGAATCTCGGCGCGGATGCGGCCGATACGACTTTGCTAGAGGCTTTGCAGCGCAGTGACCAGCGTTTTGACCCGGCGATGTTACAGATAATCCGCCAGTTATTGGTTGTATTGGGCGGCGATCCGGGGGAATCTGCCCTGGTTCAGGCAGTAGCTAAAGTGGATGATATTTTGCAGAACTAATATTACAGCGCAAGGTTGGGCAAATAGAGAAGCAAGGCGAGTCAGACTGGATTTGCGATGCGAAAGATAAGCTTGATACCTTATTTTTGCGCAAACAGAAGGCAAATCTATTCGATAACGCAAACACAGGCCATTTCTATTCGGTTTTAGCCTCCAAACTGAACCTTTCCCAACACATAGCCAAGTGCGCGGCAAATTTCTTTTGACTTAGCAACTCCACACCCACCAGTTGGTCACTTGCAAACGTCAGGTGGCCCGGCATCGTCAACAAATCCCGCACGATCCGCTTGGGTCCGTAGCCAGCAAAGGGACTGTTCGCTAAGGC
>SHYO01000047.1 GCA_009692745.1 Chloroflexota bacterium | reverse complement strand
GAACGCGATATCCGCATGGTCAAGTTGAAACAGAAAGTCTCAGGAAGCTTCCGCTCGGAAGCCGGGGCGCAGCTCTTTTGCCAGATTCGCAGCTATATCTCCACCGCCCGCAAACAGGGTCAACGGGTTTTGGATGCTTTGTTGCTGGCCTCCCTCGCTTCTCCCTTTATGCCGCCTTCCCTTTTCCCTGACTCACCTACCTGAGCAGTTACGCCCAAACAAAGATAGCGACTTTCAGTTTAAATCCTTGTGCCGTGACGGTATGAATGGATTTCGGTAGTAACCTTTCCACCAAACTGGCGGTAGTCTTGATGACTTTATGCCGGGTCTCCTGCAAGTAGCGGATCCAGGGCGGTGGTCATGACTTCGGCGTCGCTGATCTGGCGTTGGGGATCTTCATAATGCGGCAAAGCTTTCAACATATCGTCACACAGACAATAAACTGTTATAATGTGAATATCCATGAGGTCCTCCTGTATTGTTGGGTTTCTTCGCTTCAACTGTACCAGAAACCTCATGGATTTTCTATACCTTTATCCCGCTGAGTACATTCAGCACGGTGACAACTTGAGTTATTTACTGAAAGATACATTTAAGGAGTGGAACGAGGACAAGGCGCCGCGTCTGGCGGCAGCGTTGGCCTATTACACGATCTTCTCTATGGCTCCGTTGCTGATCATCGTTATCGCGATCGTGGGTTTGGTATTGGGGGAAGATGCCGTGCGGGGACAGATCGTGGGCCAAATCCAGGGTTTGGTCGGCGAAAATGGCGCCCAATTGATTCAGACGATGATTAAGAATACCGGGGAAAAGAGCTCCGGCATTCTTGCTACTGTGATTGGCGTTGTCACTCTGGTACTGGGGGCTATCGGGGTGTTCGGCCAATTACAAGATGCCTTAAATACAATTTGGGATGTAGCGCCCAAGCCGGGTGTTGGCATCAAAGAGATGCTTAAGAATCGCCTGCTCTCCTTCGCTATGGTGCTAAGCATTGGCTTTCTGCTGTTAGTCTCCTTCGTAATTAGCGCTGGGCTATCGGCCCTGGGTAACTTTGTAACCAGTATTTCCCCTGGTTTTTCCATAGGACTACAATTGGTAAACCTGCTGGTATCCTTTGCGGTATCCACGGTCTTATTCGCCGCGATCTATAAATTTTTACCGGATGCGAAGATCGATTGGGAGGATGTATGGATAGGGGCCGCAATTACGTCACTTCTCTTTACCATCGGCAAATTCCTAATCGGTCTGTACCTGGGCTATAGCAGCGCCGCTTCGACCTACGGCGCTGCCGGATCATTGGTGGTTATGCTCTTATGGATTTATTATTCGGCCCAAATCCTGCTGCTGGGGGCGGAATTTACCCATGTGATCGCCAGGAGACACGGCAAGCGAATTCAACCGGCCGAGAACGCAATCAGCCTTATCGCCGAGATGCGCGCCAGCCAGGGGATGCCTTCCCCAAGTCAGATAGCTGCTGCTACCGAGAAGCAGGCCCAGCTGGAACAGCAGGAGACACGACCGCCGGGTGGGCCTAATCCTTTCGTGCTCAACGTGCTGGCGGGTGTGGTCATCCTGGCTATCGGGTTAGCGGGTTTTCTGAGAAAGGAGCAGGAAGAATAGGGCCAGATAGATTTGCCAGTTGACAATCTCTCCAGACGGGGCTATAATCGCATGGACAATTGCGGGTGTAATTCAGCGGTAGAATGCCACTCTTCCAAGGTGGACGTCAGGGGTTCGAATCCCCTCACCCGCTCTTTTTTGAAGTGCAGACTGCTAGTCTGCACTTCCCTTTTGCAAATGGGCCCGTAGCTCAACGGCAGAGCAGTCCCCTCATAAGGGATTGGTTGATGGTTCGAATCCGTCCGGGCCCACTTATTTATCTATGGATTGCTATGTGATTGATTAGATATGATTGCTGCCAAAACGCATGAAGTGATGCGCCGCCTGGAGCGGCAAGATCAGGAGGAGCGAGAGCAAGGATTGCCTCAAGCCCAGCGGTCCAGGAGTATCCGGCCGGAAGTCGGGCAATTTCTGCATCTCTTGATAAGACTGGCGCGGGCCAAACGCGTATTAGAAATTGGCACCTCTAATGGATATTCAAGCTTATTCCTGGCGGCAGCGTTGGCAGATACAGGCGGCAAGCTTGTTACCCTGGAAAGAGATCCCCGCAAAATCGAGCAGGCGCGACAGAACTGGGCCGAGGCCGGGCTGGATAATAATATCACGCTGTTGGCCGGCGATGCTCACGAAAGTCTGAAAACCCTCTCCGGTCCTTTCGACCTGGTCTTTATCGACGCTGAAAAAGAAGATTACCTGCATCACCTGGATCTGGCTTATCCCCTGGTGCGCCAGGAGGGATTGATCATCGCCGATAATGTCACTTCTCATGCTGTAGAATTACAGCAGTATATAGAACACACCCAATCCCACCCCGGATTATTGAGCGTAACAGTGCCAATAGGGCGGGGCGAACAGATAAGCTTGAAGCTAGAGAAATCACCTATGCCGGAACAGGTGAAACAGGCGTTGACAGAGGTGCGGGCCTATGGCGCTAGTCACGGTGGCATGGGCAACCTGCTCCCGGAATCGGGGCACCTGTTACATATTTTGGCGCGATTTTCGGCTGCCAATCAAGCCCTGGAAATCGGAACTTCCAACGGCTTTTCCGGTATCTGGTTGGGTTGGGCCATGCAGGCCCATAGCGGCCAGTTGGTGACAGTGGAAAAAGCTTCAGACCGGGTAAACCTGGCGCGCAAAAATTTCCGCCAGGCAGGGTTGGCTGATACGATTACCGTAGAGATCGGGGAAGCAGAGCGGATTTTGCCCAAATTGGCCGGTCCCTTCGGCTTTGTCTTCCTGGATGCCAGCAAGGAAGACCAATTGGATAATCTTAAGCGACTGCTTCCGTTACTCGATGCTCAAGCTGTCATTGTTTCTGACAATGCTACTTCTCACCCTGCAGACCTTGCTTCTTATTCGGCTTTTGTACGTAGCTATCCCAACATGGAGAGTATGATGGTGCCGGTGGGGAAAGGATTCGAAGTCACATTGAAACGCAGCAAGGTTTCGTCGCAGTATAACCGTGAGCGTAACCCTAAGCGTTAATTGGGTGATTACCATTTCCGTGAAGGGATAACTTATGGCTATGAAGAAGGTCGGCGTTGTGGGGTGTGGGCTGATGGGATCCGGCATTGTCGAAGTTTGCGCCCGGGCCGGCTACAAGGTAACAGTGAGAGAGGTGGACGATACCCAACTCCAGCGCGGTCTGCAGCGGGTGCAGGATTCGTTAAGCACAGCGCTTGGGCGGCAGAAGATTACGTTGGAGGAGATGGACGCCACCCTGGAGCGGATTAACGGCACCACGCAATTTGCCCCATTTGCCGAGTGTGATCTGGTTATTGAAGCAGCCATAGAGAAAATGGCAGTGAAGAAAGAGATTTTTGCTACCCTAGACCAGGTGGTACCGGCCACTGGGATCCTGGCGAGTAATACGTCTTCCCTGAGCATTACAGAAATGGCGAGTGTAACGCGGCGTCCCAAGCAAGTGGTGGGAATGCACTTCTTTAACCCCGTGCCGGTAATGCCCCTGTTAGAATTGGTGCAGGGGCTGTTAACCAGCTCTGAAACTATGGATGTCGCTACCCAGTTCGGTAAGTCGTTGCATAAAACCATTGTTGTGGCCAAAGACAACCCGGGTTTTATTGTCAATTTGCTGCTAATACCTTATATCCTGGATGCCATCCGGGCCCTGGAAAACGGCGTAGCTACCAAGGAAGATATCGATGCAGCCATTCAATTAGGGCTGAGCCACCCGATGGGCCCGTTTGCCTTGCTAGATTTTGTAGGGTTGGATACGGCTCTTTTTGTAGCCGATGCCATGTACCAGGAATTTCGAGATATCCGCTACGCAGCTCCGCCCCTTTTGCGGCGTATGGTAGTGGCGGGGTTGTTGGGACGGAAATCTGGCCGAGGATTTTATGAGTATCCTAGAAAGGAACAAAGCCAGAAGTAAATCGTTGTAAAAACAAACAGTGAAGAGTGAGGGGATGAACCTGACGCAAGACGATCCACTACACCATTTTCAACAAGTCGGTGCGGTGGCCCGGCAAACATTGACCATCTTGTATGAAGGACTCAGTGCCGAAGGGTGCGCTTTGCCCCAGGATCGGCAGGACCGCCTGCATACCACTCTGGATCATTTGGGAAATATCCGTGAGGGTTTTATTATTTCCCTAAGGACTAGGGCCGTGCGCGATGCTTCAGAAATGCGTGCGCTGGTACGCCATATCCTGCAAGATTGGAGTTGGTTGCAGGAATTTGGTTGGCGATCAGGACAAGAAGGCGATATTGAAATTCCCCAGGCCCAGTTAGTGGCGTTTGCCCACAGTTTGATAGCCCTTTCGCTGCTACCCGGCCTGCCCTCCTCCGCAGTAACCTTCCCGCTGGGACGTCCCACCTACGCGGATATTCCGGTACCGCGTACCCCCGGAGAGGTTCTAGAACGCATAGAGGAAATGGAAAACGTCATTACCGAAGCTAGCCTGGAGCCGATTGCCCGCATCGGCCGTGAATCGTTACGACGCACGTATGGCTATTTCGAAGTGAGTGCCTGGTTAATTACATCCCACCTGGCCCGCTTCGGTAACGCTTAAGTTTGGCATAAATTCGCGGATCATAGCGCAGGACAGGGAAATCCCCTCTATTCCTTGCTATGTTTGCTTCGCCATGTCAGGAGAAGGCTATATTCAGGAGGACGTATGATTGAAGTTGAACATCTGACGAAGGATTATGGCAGTTTTCAGGCGGTGCGCGACCTTTCCTTTAAAATTAACAAAGGGGAGATTGTAGGATTTTTGGGACCTAATGGGGCCGGCAAAACCACGACCATGCGCATTCTGACCGGTTATATGCCGCCGACCAGCGGCACGGCGCGGGTCGCCGGATATGATGTCTTCTTGGAATCATTGAAGGTACGGGAGCACATTGGCTATTTGCCGGAAACGGTGCCGCTGTACACCGATATGACAGTAGGCGCTTACCTGGATTTTATGGCCAAACTGCACCATGTCCCCAATCGCCGGGAGCGCATATACGATGTAATGGAGCGTACCAATATTGAAGAGCGCGTAGATTTTCTGATTGGGAAACTCTCAAAAGGGTATCGCCAACGGGTAGGGCTGGCCCAGGCTTTGCTCCATGATCCAGAGGTTTTGATTCTGGATGAGCCGACCATTGGCCTGGACCCGCGGCAGATAATCGACGTGCGGGAATTGATCAAATCTTTGGCCCAGGATCACACCGTGGTGCTCAGTACCCACATTCTGACAGAGGTGAGCCAGACTTGCCAGCGGGTGCTGATCATTAACCAGGGGAAATTGGTGGCAGAGGATACTCCCGAACGGCTGACGGCCCGCCTCAAGGGGAACGAGCGCGTTTTCCTACACCTGGCCAACCCGCCCCAGAATCCCGAAGATCTGACTGCAGCCGTCCCCGGCGCATTGGCGACCGAAAGCCGCGGCGATGGACGATTTGAGATCGAATGTGCGTTGGGCGACGATCGCCGTCCGGAGATTGCTGAGGCGGTCGTGCGCAAAGGTTGGGGGTTACTAGAACTGCGGCCGATATCTATGAGCCTGGAAGAGATATTCCTCCAGTTGACCACTGACCAGTCTGAAGCATATGAGGAAGATGGAGAGATGGCCGAAACCGCCGAGGAAGAGGATGCGGTCATTCGCAATATCTAGAAACGGATGAGGAGCATTATTCTATGAAAAGTCTGCGCAATATCTGGACTATCACCGAGAAAGAATTATACGCTTACTTTGTCTCACCGATTGCTTACGTAGTAGGGGCGCTCTTTATGGTGATTATGGGCGTGCTTTTCACCCAAATTGTGAGCAATACCCGGCAGGCATCTCTGGACATCCTTTACCAGAACTTGTTTGTCATCATGCTGTTTATCGCTCCACCATTAACAATGCGCTTGCTTGCGGAAGAACAACGGTCAGGATCTATTGAACTGTTATTAACGGCTCCGATACGAGATGGGGAAGTAGTATTGGGGAAATTCCTGGCTGCTCTGATCTTTTATATGCTCTTGCTGGCTGTCACCCTTTTCTTCCCTTTGATTATCGGACGCCTGGGCAATCCTGACCCTGGTCCCATCGCCAGCTCTTATTTAGGTGCATTGTTGCTGGGCGGCGCCTACCTGGCTGTGGGTATACTCACCTCATCGCTGAGCCAGAATCAGATCGTGGCGGCGGTCCTATCTCTGACCATTTTGCTGATTCTATGGATTATAGGCGGCATGCAGAGTGTATTCGGGAATACCCTGGGAGGGCTCTTCCAATATATCGCCAGTGTCAATCACTACGTGGATTTCACCAGAGGGATAATTGACACCCGTAATGTGGTGTATTTCCTAAGTATCATTGCCATAGCGCTCTTCTTGGCCACGCGGGTGTTGGAATCTCGCCGGTATCGCTAATCGGAGAAGTCTGACATTTTACTAGTTGAGGGAAAAAACCGTGGTTGCACAATTTAGAACATACAGTAATTGGGTTGCTTTGATAGGTGTGGTGTTAGTTGTCGCCGCCGTGGGGTTGTGGGCCGTGTTGCGCGAGATGACCATACTATCCGAGATCTTACTGGTGGTGGGGATAGTGATGGTGGCGGCCAGTGCTTTATCCCAACCCCAGGGAATTCGCCAGGTCCTTACCGGTCGCGCTATGCGCTACGGCTCGAATGCTGTGATCCTTAGCGTGGCATTTATCGCCATTATCGGTTTGCTTACCTTTCTTTCTGAGCGCCATTACAAGCGTTCCGATTTGACGGAAAATAAACTCTACAGCCTCTCAGACCAGACCGTGAAGATTCTGAGCGGTATTAAGCAGCCGATTCAAGTTACCATATTTCACACGCCGAATGATTCACCAGGGGTCATCGATTTGATAAAAGAGTATCACGACAAGCAGCCCCTGATCACGTACAAATTGATAGATCCCGATACGAGCCCTGCAGAAGCCCAGGCGTTCGGGAACCCGGCTGCCGGTACTCTGGTTTTTGCCTCCGGAGACCAGCATTTTGACAAGGCGGTTTTTGATGAACAGGGGATCACGTCGGGGATTCTGGCTGTGACTCAGCCCAACAAGAAGGGGATTTATTTCCTGACCGGCCATAATGAACGCAGCCTGGATGATTCCGGCCCCACCGGCATTTCCACACTGAAGTCCGGATTGGTAGCGCAAAATTATACGGTCGGAGCGATCAGTTTCGTTGTAACAGATACCTTGCCTGCAGATATGAATGTGCTGGTGATTGCTAATCCGATGCGTGAGTTGACATCCCAAGAACAGAAGACTATTAGTGATTATCTGAACCAGGGCGGCAGAGTACTTATGATGCAGGATTCCTTTCTGGCATTGCAAGCTGGCCAGCGTCCGGCGAACGATATCGGGTTGAACGCCATCCTTGCACCCTGGCAGCTGAGTTTCCGTAATGATGTGATTATTGACGTGAGCAGTTCGCTACCCAATGACCCTAGCTCGCCGGCTGTGGGTGATATTACCCAGGGCTTCCCCTTTCCAGAGCTGACGCGGGGGGTTGGTATTGTGGTGTTCCCCCTTTCCCGCTCTATTCAACAAACTGATCCCAAAACAACACCGGAAGGTGAGAAGATTAACGTGATGGCCCAAACCAGCCCCAATAGCTGGGGTGAAACCCACATAGATAAAAATTTGGGGTTCGATCAGGGCGAAGACGTCAAAGGGCCGTTGGCTTTAGGGGTGGTAGCTGAGCGTACCGTTCAAGGAAACGATGCCAAGAAGATTCGTATTGCGCTTATCGGCAACAGCACGTTCGCCACGAACCAGCTCGTCGGCAGTATTCCGGGCAACGGTGATATGGTCCTGAATACGATTAACTGGTTGGCTGAGGAGGAGCAACTGATTTCAATCGGTCCTAAAACCCCGACAGCACGCACGCTCCTGGGCCTGACCAACCAGAATTTGCAGGTGATCTGGCTCTCCAGTATCATCTTCCTGCCCCTGACGATGCTGGCGGCAGGCGCCATCGTATGGTGGCGGCGGCGCTAAAGGAGAGAAGATCAATGAATTTCAAGACTACGCTGGCAGTATTGGTGGTGCTCGTGGTGTTAGGGGCCGCCGTCTACTTATATGAGCTGCGCCCGGGATCTCCTGGAGCCAGCAGCGTGAGCACGCCAAGCACCTCGCCTGCACCTTTATGGACCCTCGATAGGAATGATATCAAGTCATTTCAGATCCAGGATAGTACGATCAGCCAAACCTCAGCCATAGAACGCACAGATAACAACCAGTGGAAGATTGTGAAACCCTTCCCCTTGTTGGAGGCTGATCAAACCCGCCTGGAGGGCATAGTGATTGAGGTGACGAGCATTACCCCTAGCCGCGTCATCACCGAAAATGTCGCCAATCCGGAGGATTTTGGGGTAGCAAAGCCGGACTTCGAGTTTCAGATGGAGACGAAGGATGGGCGCCAGTTCTCGCTGCATTTCTCGAAGCAGAATCCCGGTGGCACAGGGTATTATGTGCAGCCGGGCGGGAGTAAAGCCGTATACCTGGTCTCTTTGACCACGATCGACGAGTTACGGCGCTTAATTTCCGAGCCACCGATCCAACCAACACCTACCATAGAGGCGGTGGGGACGGGAACAGCGATCACGCCTACCACAGGCATTACCGGAACCGTGGCACCGGGAGGACCGAGCGTACCTATTACCTCTACTGTGCCGGTCACTCCGGCGCACTAACCTGCAAGACGGGTTCCAGCAGGGGGCTGCCGGATATGGTAATCCCCTGCTGGAAAGTCAGCGTTATTGTGTAAATCTATTCGTCACATATTTCACAAGTATTTAAGCGATATTTATGCAATTTCACTGTGTTTCGTCGGAATTCAAATTCCTAAATACGAGGGAAATTTAAGGTAAAAGTACTTGACAAGCAGGTAAATATCGGATACACTATCCCAGATTAAATAGATTAAAAAATCCAAAAAAGTTTTTTCCCAGAAATCATTTCTTCATTCCAGCGGCTGCCAAAAATTGGCAGCCGCTTGCGCGCCTAATTATCTGCCTGACGGAGCCCAGTAATTAAAATGCCATTATTTATCGAGTCTGAACCCACAGCCATCGATTTGCTCCTCATGAAAGGTGAAGAGCAGGGCTATGTCACCTCAGACGATCTTTTAGATATCATGCCAAATGTTGAGGACGATCTGGCACAATTAGAGGAAGTACATTTCCAATTGATGCAACATGGGATTAAATACCATGAAGCCCCTCCTCTGATCGAAAAATCCGCAAACGACGTTTTGCCTGATCTGAGCGATATTGAGGTTGACGATAGCATTACCCTGTATTTGCGGGAAATCGGCCATATTCCGCTACTTTCACCAGAACGGGAGCAAGAATTGGCCAAGCGGTTGCAACGAGGCCATGCCGCCCGCCGCCGCCTGACCCGCAGTATAGCGGAGCTAGCCGAGCGAGAACAAGGATCGCTGGAACAGCAAGTTGTCGACGGTGCCCTGGCACGGGAGCAGTTAATTAAGGCTAATTCGCGGTTGGTGGTATCTATCGCTAAGCGCCATCTGGGACGGGGTGTGCCACTACAAGATTTAATTCAAGAGGGTAACCTGGGCTTGATCCGGGCAGTAGAAAAGTTTGATTATCGCCGGGGATATAAATTCAGTACCTATGCCACTTGGTGGATCCGCCAGGCAATCACCCGCTCCATCTCTGACCAGGGACGCACGATTCGCTTACCGGTTCACATGGGAGAGCAGATTAGCCGCCTGAATCGTACCAGCCGCCAACTGGTGCAAGCTTTGGGGCGGGAACCTTCCACGGAAGAATTGGCCCTGCATCTGGGTGTCACGCCGCAGAAGATTGAGCGCATCATGAAGGTAGCGCAACGCCCCCTATCCCTGGAAACTTCCGTGGGCGAAGAGGGTGATAGTACCCTGGGCGACTTTATCGAGGATGAAACCAGCCCGCGTCCTACCGATCATGCCTCCTATAGCTCCCTGCGTGATGATCTGGAAGACGCCCTGGCATGTTTGACGCCCCGCGAAGCTCGAGTGCTACAGATGCGGTACGGCTTGATGGATGGTTACCAGCATACTTTGGAAGAGGTCGGGGAAAAATTCGGCGTTACCCGGGAACGGATTCGCCAGATAGAGGCCCAGGCCATCCGCCGGTTGCGTAACCCCAACCGCAGCGAACGTCTGCGAGAGTATTTGCAGTAAGACGATAGTGCTGCATAGCTTAAGCTAACAAAAACCCTCGTGATCAGACGAGGGTTTTTTGATGCTCAGCGCGCCTTTGCGTCAGTTGCTGGGAGCGGCGCTGCGATTGCCTGTTAAGTTGATTGACATCATTTCTACGGCAGTGTACTATTTGGTAAAGCATTTCTATAGGTGATGAGGAGAGGCTGCCATCGGAATATTGTATCTGGTAGCAACACCCATTGGCAATCTGGAAGATATTACTCTACGCGCCCTGCGTATTCTTCGACAAGTCTCTCTGGTAGCAGCCGAAGATACGCGCAATACGCGCAAGCTACTGCAGCATTATGAGATTGGCGTCACCCTGACCAGTTTCCATGCTCATAGCCCACCACGACGCCTGCAGGAGATTCTGGAATCCCTCTCTCAAGGGGATGTTGCCCTGGTGACGGATGCCGGGATGCCGGTAGTTTCTGATCCAGGGGTGGACTTGGTGCAGGCCGTCGTAGCTGCTGGCTATACCGTGGTGCCGCTGCCCGGTCCATCGGCGGTGATCACCGCCCTGGCGGCGGCAGGGCTCCCGGCGGATCAATTCACTTTTGTCGGGTTTCTACCCCGTACCCAGAAGGAGCGGCTTGAATTCTGGTCGAAACTCTCACGCCATCCCTGGACATTGGTAGCGTTCGAAGTCCCCCATCGCCTGGTTGCCAGCCTGACGGACACCCTGCAGATTTTGGGTGACAGGCCGGTGGCGATCGCGCGCGAGCTAACGAAGCTCCACGAGGAGATTTACCACGGCCCACTCTCGGCAGCGCTGGCGCATTTCTCAACAGGTGAGCGGCGCGGAGAGTTTACCCTGGTGATCGGCGGGACCTCGCAATCTACTGAAGTAGAGCCCCGTTGGAGTGACGAACAGGTAACAGCAACCTTGCTGGCGCTGGTAGATTCCGGCCAAAGTGGCCGTGACGCCGTGGCGGAGGTGACGCGCCAATCAGGCTGGCCCCGCCGCGAGATCTACCGCTGTTGGGCCAGGCTGGCAAAGAATATAGAAGGATAAATGATGACGGCATCACCACCTGATTTTGCCTACCCGTTGATGTTTGCTCCTATAGCCCAAGAGAAGATCTGGGGGGGGCACATGCTCACAGAGATGTTGGGTAAGGGCACATCCTCCGGCCAGCCGGTCGGTGAAATCTGGCTGGTGTGGGATCAGCTTACCATCACCAACGGACCGTGGCGGGGGAAGATGCTGGCCGAAGTGGTGCAGCAACACCCCTTGGAGATTCTAGGTGTGCGCCTATCTGAGGTGCCAAAGCCGGTTTTTCCTCACTTGATCAAATTCCTAGATGCCCAGCAAACTCTGTCGGTACAGGTACACCCCGACGATGCCTACGCCCAGGCACGAGAAAAGCAGCCCTTCGGCAAGACAGAGATGTGGTATGTGATTGAGGCCAAACCAGGGGCCCGGATCATCCATGGCGTCCGGCAAGCCGTTACGCGCGAAAAACTAGCACGCGCTGTGGCAGAGGGTAAGTTAGCAGATCTACTGGAATCAGTGGAGGTTTTTGCCGGAGATGTGATTGTAAATTCTCCCGGCACCATCCATGCTTTGGGCGCCGGTATTTTGATCTACGAATTACAACAGTCCTCTGACTTGACCTACCGCCTTTACGATTGGGACCGGCAAGACGGCGCAGGAGGGGTACGCGAGCTACATATTGAAAAATCCCTCGATGTGGCCCAGCTCCAGCCACATACTTTGCATAAGATTCAGCCGGTTAGTATTACCGAGGCGGCGGGCACCCGGATGTACCTGGCGGCCTGCCCGTATTTTGCGGCTGAATTGCTCACCCTGCACGCGCCGATTACCGAGTCCACGGCAGGGCTCCGTTTTCATGTGGTAACGGTCCTGGAAGGTTCCGGGCGATTGAGATATGTGCCGCCAGAGGCGGTGCCGCCCCTGACAACTGAGGTGGACATCAGCCGGGGGACATCTGTTTTGGTTCCGGCTAGTGTCCATACGTATGAGATTGAGCCGGAAAATGGGCAATTGAAGGTGATAAAATCCTATATTCCCGACCTGGCGGAAGATATCATTGCCCCTTTGCTTAAAAGGGGCATCCCTGCGAGACGGATCGCTCAATTGGCCGGATGAAGGGGCCTTTTAATGTGTTTCGAAAGCGTCAGGAAAGCGTCAGGTTAGGATGTTGACAATCGGATAAAAGCATCGTACAATAAAGAAAGCTTAATGAAGCCATTTCAATCGTCTAGGAGTGATGAAGTCGATGAGTGTGGCAAAGGTAGTACTCATAGGGAATTAACAGACACCAGGCATGCCAACGCGTACTGGTGTTTGTTGCGTTTAGAGGGGTTTAGCTGTTTTCTGGTGGTTTATAGGGTATTTAACGGAAATCAAAAAGTGGCAGTTTTAGGATCAGGGCAAAGTTTTGTGTGGCTATATCAAGCAAGGCAGGACTTTGAATCCTAAGGAGGAACCAATGATTGACTCAGCGATGATCAACAAGATTGAAAAGGCCAAGTTATACGCCCAAGAGCCCAACCGCGTGATTTTTAGCCAGTTTAATGTAACTGTAGAAGGCGACCATCGCAATCACAACGTAACATACAACGAAGGTCAATGGTCATGCGATTGTGACTTTTTCTCCACCCGTGGGCTTTGCACCCATACCATGACTATGGAGCGGATTCTTGGCAGTATGATCAAGCCTGAGTGGAGCCCGGCGGTCTAAAAATTCTATAGATACAGACAAACTTACAACCCCCCTGTGAAATATATTTCACAGGGGGGTTGTTCTTTGTCAAAGCGATGCCCTTCGTGTATAATTTTTAGACTTTAACTAGACGAGTGTTGAATGTTCAAATCTTGGCGTGTATGGTTGGGGCTGGTTGTTAGTGTTATTTTCGTACTGATTGCGGTACGGAATCTGAAGCTAGAAGAGGTATGGCAAAATCTACTCCATGCCCAGTATATCTGGCTTATTCCAAGTATTGCTACTTATTTTGTAGCGGTGGGTTTGCGCACCTGGCGCTGGCATTATATGCTTCGCCCTCTAAAACCCATAGCTCTCACGCGTCTCTTTCCAATCGTCTGCATCGGATATATGGGGAACAATATCTATCCTGCCCGCGCCGGAGAGGTATTGCGCGCCTACGTGTTGAAGCGCAAAGAAGGCATCAGTGTCAGTGCTTCGCTGGCTACGGTAGTTGTGGAGCGTTTGTTTGATGGTGTAACGATGCTGCTCTTTGTCTTTGTTGCTTTGCCCTTTGTGCCCATGCCCGATTTCCTGCGCCAGATTGTGGTAATATTCAGCTTGTTATTCTTCGGGGCGTTGCTGCTCTTCTTTATCATCGCTGCCCGGCCAGAACGGACACAGCGGATCTATGGTTGGCTGGTGACCCATTTGTTGCCGGTACGTTTTCAAGAGATGGCCCACGGTGTTTTTGATCGATTTATTTCCGGCTTGCACTCTTTACGTAGCGGCCAGGAAGTCCTGATGATCTTTATTACGTCGCTAGGCATCTGGCTGGCCGAGACGGTTAAATATTGGTTCGTATTGCACGCTTTTCCCGGCGCCAATGTGCCATTCATTGTACTAATGTTAATGAATGGGGTAGTTAACCTGGCGACCACCATACCTTCCTCTCCCGGCTATGTAGGAACCTTCGACCTGCCCGGTATTGAGATCCTGGTCGCTTACGGTGTTTCCCGGAATGTGGCGACCGCTTATACGGCTGTATTACATGCCGCGTTGTGGTTGCCGATTACCTTACTGGGCGCTTATTATATGTGGCGCGAACATCTTTCAGTGCCTCAGATTACCCGAGAGGTACGGGAAGAAGAGGAAGCGGCGCCCGCCGGCGCCCAATGAGGTCCTTTCAAAATAGATACAGAGCCATAGAATGAACGATGACAATCTGAGTATGACGGATACCATCTCTACTGCCTCAGCTCCGGCCGGGCTAACAGCTAAAAATGTTGCGATCCTCGGTGCGGGGATTGCCGGGTTGACTGCCGGTTATGACCTGACCAAGGCGGGCCATCGGGTCACGCTTTTCGAAAAATGGCCTGGCTTAGGGGGGCAAGCCAGCACCTTTCCGGTGGCCGGTACCCGGCTGGAGCGTTATTACCATCACCTTTTTACCAGCGACCGGGATGAAGTGCAGCTCATGGAAGAGTTGGGCATAGGGGATAAACTGACATGGCATGAGTCGAAGATGGGCATTTTCCGCCAGGGTCGTATCTACAATTTCGTCACGCCCATTGACCTGCTCAAATTCACTGCCATACCGTTAATAGACCGGCTGCGGGCGGGTTTGATCGCTCTATATGCGCAGCGGATCAAAGATTGGCGCTCTTTGGAACAGATTACAGCCGCCACCTGGGCCCGGCGCTATTTCGGGGAAAAGGTGTATGCTGCTATCTGGGGGCCGCTGATACGTGGAAAATTTGGCGATTATGCCGAACAGGTCAGCATGGCCTGGCTCTGGGGTAAATTGGCCTTGCGCCGCTCCTTAAAGGGCGAAGGTATCATGAAGGAGAAGCTAGGTTATCCCGATGGTAGTTGGGAGGTTATCAATCAAGCCTTAGCCGACGCGATTACATCCCACGGTGGGCGTATCCTGCTGGATTCACCGGTGACCTGCATCCTGCCGGAGAATGGGCGGGCCTGTCGGGTGGAAGTGGCTGCACCAGGAGCCTGGCGCCTGCCCCCGGAGGAATGGGAACGCGGCGAAGTTTTCCCAGGCCGGTTTGATGCTATCCTGGCTACAGTCCCTAGCTTTGTTTTTACCCAGATTGTGCCTGATCTTTCTGTCGAATATCGCAACTTATTGTCTGGTGTGCAGTATCAGAGTGCTGTAGTAATGCTGTTGCAGATTAAGCACTCTTTGTCTCCTATCTATTGGTTGAATATTGCCGAGCCGGATATCCCCTTCGTCGGTTTGATCGAGCACACCAATCTGATATCACCGGAGGCATACGAGGGCAAGCGTTTCTTGTATATCGCCAATTATGTCGATAAAGATACCAATCCCCTCTACGGTATGAGCAATGAAGCCCTGTTTGAGACGTATCTGCCACATATTCAACGGGTAAATCCGGAATTTAGCCAGGAGTGGATTGAGAAGCTTTGGGTATTTCGCGAGGATGCCGCCCAGCCGATTATTACCTGCGGCTACTCTCAACGCATCCCCGATTACCGCACTCCCATTGCTGGGCTGTATTTGGCGAATACCACCCAGATATATCCAGAAGACCGGGGCACAAATTATTCAGTGCGCCTGGGCCGCATTGTGGCTCAATTGGTGCATGAAGATTTGCAGGCATCAAGTTTGGCAAAAGTGATGGCGCCCCATATTCAGGAGATAGAAACACCATGAAGACTATCGCAGTAATTGGCACAGGGTATGTTGGCCTGGTGACCGCTACTTGCTTTGCGGATCTGGGCAACCGGGTGATCGGCATTGATATCGACGAGAAAAAAATCAGGCTCCTCAAAGATGGTATTCCATCGATTTACGAACCGGGTTTGAAGGAAATGGTTGGGCGAAATATGTTGGCGAACCGCCTCTCCTTCACGACCTCTTACGAAGAAGGATTGGCTGAGGCGGATTTCGTGTTCATTGCCGTGGATACGCCCTCAGGATCAGGCGGCGAGGCCGACCTGCGCCACGTCCGCAGTGCAGCGCAGGGGATTACCAGGGTGCTGGACCACCCGGTGATCGTGATCAATCGTAGCACCGTTCCCATTGGCACAGGGGACATCGTGGCCGATATCCTGCGCTCCAGCTTGAAAGCATCTATCGATTTTGGGGTGGTGTCAAACCCCGAGTTTACCCGCGAAGGCGCGGCGATTGCCGACTTTTTAAATCCCGACCGGGTGGTGTTGGGGTCAACCAACCGGGAATGGGCGGAGAGCGTGGCGCAGCTTTACCTGCCGCTACGAGCTCCCATCATTATCACTGACATTCGCACTGCCGAGATGATTAAGTATGCTTCGAATGCCTTCCTGGCGACACGCATTTCCTTTATCAATGAGATTGCTTCCATTTGCGAACGCATGGGGGCAGATATTAAAGAAGTGGCTGTGGGCATGGGCTACGACAAACGTATCGGACATGCCTTTTTGGATGCCGGCATTGGTTGGGGAGGCTCTTGCTTTCCCAAGGATGTGCGGGCGCTGGAATACATGGGGTCGGTTCACGGGTGCCACCCACAAATGCTCAGAGCAGTGATGGAAATCAACCGGGACCGGCGCCGCGAAATCGTGCATAAGCTGCGGGTGCTTTTGGGAGGTAATCTAAACCATAAAACTATTGGCATCCTCGGGTTAGCCTTTAAACCCCAGACGGATGATATGCGCGAAGCGCCCTCGGTAGAGATTATCCACCTACTGGAAACTGAAGGCGCCCGGATACAAGCGTATGATCCGGAAGCTATGAAGAACGCCGAATCTATCTTGCCGGGCGTAAAGCTTTGCTCCGATGCCTATGATGTGGCAGAAGGGGCCGATGCACTGGTATTAGTGACGGAATGGAACGAGTTCAAAAACCTGGATTTTGCCAAAATCCGCAATCATCTGAACCAGCCGGTGCTGGTGGATGGTCGCAATCTGTATGACCCGCAAAAGATGCATGAATTGGGCTTTATTTACAGCGGTATGGGCCGCGGGAACAACGAGAAATAACGAGGTTATAGTGAGCCAAAATCCGACTACTGCCGTCAGCCCTGTGGCTGTCACGACCCCGGTAACTGTTACAAAGCTGCCGAATGGCTTGACGGTAATAATCAAGCCCACCCATGTGGCGCCGGTCGCCACTTTCTGGGTTTTCTATCAGGTGGGGAGCCGCAATGAGTTCACCGGGCACACCGGCATCTCCCACTGGGTGGAGCATATGATGTTCAAAGGCACTCCACTTTTTGGCAAAGGGGAGTTGGACCGCTTGGTAGCCCGCCAGGGTGGGGTTTTTAACGCCTTTACTTCACAAGATCTGACCACCTATTTTACCACCTTGCCAGCAGACCGCATCGATCTGGCCCTGCGGGTGGAAGCGGATAGGATGGTGCATGCCCTGTTCGATACCGCTGAGGTGGAGTCGGAGCGCACAGTTATTATTTCGGAACGGGAAGGAAACGAGAATTACCCCCAGTTCCAGCTCAGCGAGGAGCTGCTAGCCCTGGCGTTTAAGGTGCATACCTATCACCACCAGGTGATCGGCTGGAAAAGTGACCTGGAAAGCATGACCCGCGAAGATCTCTACCAGCACTATCGCACCTATTACACACCGCGCAATGCCGTAGCAGTGCTGGTAGGGGATGTGGATGGCTCTGTTACCCTGGCGCGCATTGAAGAGCTTTACGGCGCTATCCCGGCGGGACCAGACGTCCCCGCAGTGCATAGTACTGAGCCACCCCAGGTAGGAAGACGGCAGGTTTACCTGGAGGGACCAGGGGGAGCGGATTATCTGGAGATGGCGTTCCACGTACCTCAAGCCTCCCATCCAGATTATTTTCCCCTGGTGGTGCTGGATACTGTTTTGAATGGGGCGCAACCCATGAGTTTCTTCAGCGGCGGTGGTCCTTCCAATCGCAGCGCCCGGCTTTATCGGGCGCTGGTTGAGACGGAGCTGGCAGCCGAGGTAGATACGAGCATGGAAGCAACTACCGATCCATTTCTCTATTCCTTTACTGTCACCGCGCGGGAAGAGCGCAGTTTGGATGAGGTAGAAGCGGCTTTATGGGTAGAAATCGAGCGCATACAGCAGGAGCCTATCACTAGCCAGGAATTGGCGCGGGCCATTCGCCAATCCCAGGCGGAATTTGCCTATGCCACGGAGAGTGTGTCAGATCAGGCGTTCTGGCTGGGATACTCCCAGGTGGTACTAGGAGACCATCGTTGGATGGAAGGGTTCCTGGAGAAACTGGCCCAAGTGACGCAAGCTGATGTGCAGCGTGTCGCCCAAACTTACCTGACCCGGCGCAATTGCACAGTGGGGTGTTACACTGCTACAGACAAAGCAGCTATAGATCAAGCAGAAGAAGATGAAGAAGAACATGAATAAGCCTGTAGGTGCGGTCTCCTGGCCGCACGATGCCTTATCCCAGCAGATGTGCAGCTAGCAGCAGCACCTACGATAATCCTTTACTGCTGGAAGCCGGAAGTCTTACGAATGATAGTGTAGGAGGGAGTCCATCGTGCCGGTTCAAGATGTGCTAGAGGCCAAACTGGAAAATGGCCTAACGGTGTTGTTGCGCGAATCCCATGCGGCGCCGGTAGCCAGCTTTTTTGTCTGGTACCGGATAGGCAGCCGCAACGAGGTGCCGGGGATCACCGGCGTGTCCCACTGGATTGAGCATATGTTGTTTAAGGGCACACCGACCTTTCCCAAGGGTGAGATTAGCAAAGCCATCCAACGCCTGGGAGGGGTATGGAATGCCTTCACCTGGCAAGATTATACGGCCTATTATGAAATTGTACCTGCGGAAAACCTGGATCTGCCACTGCGCTTGGAAGCAGATCGCATGGCGAATGCCCTTTTCGATCCTGTAGAGGTCGAATCGGAGCGTACGGTCATCATCTCTGAACGGCAGATGTATGAAAATCGCCCCTGGTACTTGTTACAGGAGGCGGCCCAAGCAGTGATTTATCGCACCCACCCCTATCGATACCCGGTCATCGGAGAGATGTGCGATTTGCAGAGTATGACCAGGGCCGACTTGTATAATTACTACCGGCGCCATTATGTGCCGAATAATGCCGTCGCCGTGGCCGTGGGTGATTTCTCCGCTCCCGCGGTGCTGGAACGGATCCACCAGCTCTACGGGCAGATTCCGGCTGGGGCGCCCCCTGAGCCGGTGCGGGCTAAGGAGCCGCCCCAATTGGGCGAGCGCCGGATTACAGTAAAGGGGCCGGGTGTTACTAATTACCTGTTGATGGGCTACCATTCCCCGCCGGTGGACAGCCAGGATTTCATGCCGATAATGGTGCTCTCCACGATCTTAGGTGGTGCTGCACCGATGGGTATGGGCGGCGGCTCAAGCGCCAACCGCACCTCGCGGCTGTATAAGGCTCTGGTAGAAACGGAGCTGGCCTCGGGTGTCACGACCAGCCAGCGCGCCGGCCGCGATCCATCTATCTTCTCCGTCTATTGCACTGCCCAGGGGGATCATACCCTGGCAGAAATTGAAGCAGTGGTGCTGGCGCAGATTGAGAAGATGCGCCAGGAGCCGATCACGTCGGCCGAATTGGAACGCGCCATCAAGCAGACGCGCGCTCAATTTGCCTATAGCCATGAAAGCGTCAGCAGCCAGGCTTACTGGTTAGGCTTTGCGGAGACAGTGTCCACTTATAACTTTTTCCTGACATACGCCGAGCGGCTGGCAGAGGTGACGCCTGAGGCTGTCCTGCGGGTAGCCCAAACCTACTTGATACCCGACTTACGCACCACAGGCAATTACCTGGCTCAAAATGAAAAAGCGCGCCTGACCGGTGAGGCTACACCCGCTGCGGCTGCGGCCGCCGGTATTGGTCAATAGGGGCCGGAGATGCATATGGTTTTGGCCCCCACCCGAACCACCTTTCGCATTAACGGAGGTAAAATCTCGTGATCGCAGAAAAACAATTGAGCTTTCCCGGCCCAGAAACTATTACGCGCCGGGTTTTAGATAATGGGATTATTGTCTTGGCCCGCCAAAATCCTGCCAGCCCTTCGGTGGTGGTGCGCGGACTGTTGCATGTGGGCGCCAATGATGATCCGGCAGATAAACCTGGATTGGCCAGCTTTACCACGGAAGCGCTGGATCGTGGCACCACCAGCCGCAGTTTTAGCGAGATCAACGAGGCAGTGGAGGCGGTAGGCGCCAGCTTTGGCATAGGCAGCGGGCGGCATACCGCTTCTTTCGGCACCAAGTCCTTGGTGGATGACCTGGATTTAGTGCTGGATATTACGGCGGATGTGCTGCGCAACCCCACCTTCCCCTCTCAGGAGATCGAGAAGTTGCGCGGGCAACTGATTACCATGTTACAAGAGCGCGAAAATAATACGCGGGCCGTGGCCGAAGATTTTTTCCGGGAGCTGGCCTACCCTAACCATCCTTACGGCCGCCCGGCTGATGGCACCCTGGAATCGGTTCGCGCCATCACGCGCGATGATATTGAAATGTTTTACCGGCAGACCTTTAGCCCCGTACGGGGCGCCGCAACGCCGATGCTGGTGTCGATTGTAGGCGCAATTGAGCCGGAGGCA
This sequence comes from Chloroflexota bacterium, assembly GCA_009692745.1. Classification (GTDB taxonomy): domain Bacteria; phylum Chloroflexota; class Anaerolineae; order Epilineales; family SHYO01; genus SHYO01. Next base: position 6,583 of record SHYO01000047.1, on the reverse strand, counting down.
GCTATTGCCCGGATTGATAAGTATTTTGGTAGCTGGAATACCCAACGGGACATCCCTCGCCAGCACCAGGCAGAACTTCCGCCGCTGCAACCGATTACTGAAATCCGGCGGCGTAGCCGGACTATGCCCGGCAAGAGCCAATCGGATATCGTGGTGGGATGTCACGGCATCAAACGCAATGACCCGGATTATTTGGCAGCCAGCATGGCAAACATGATCCTGGGGGTGTTGGGGTTGATGGGGCGATTGGGTCATAATGTACGGGATGAAAAAGGACTGGCCTATTATGCCGCCAGCCGTTTAGAAGCTCGGCTGGGAGAGGGACCGTGGGTTGCCTATGCGGGCGTGAACCCGAAGAATGTGAACCTGGCAGTAGATTCTATTCTGGAAGAATTTCGGCGGATGGGCGATGAGCCGGTGACAGAGCAAGAACTATCCGATGCTAAGGCCTACCTGACTGGTTCCATGCCCTTGAGCCTGGAAACCAATGAAGGTGTGGCGCAGACGCTGCTGGATCTGGAACTCTATCAATTAGGGTTAGACTATCTGCAACGGTACCCGGACCTGGTGCGGGCGATCACTGCCGGGGAAATTCAAACCGTATCTCAGAAGTATCTGCATACCGATGCCTACGCCTTGTCCGTCGCCGGTCCCGAATAGATGCCTCCCAGTTTTACTGGGAAGCCAGTTTCTGCTGGCAAAACAAATACGGAGAAACACGTGCGGGTAGGCATAGACATTATCGAGGTCAGCCGGATCCAAACCACACTTGAGAGTTGGGGGGAGCGCTTCACCCAGCGGGTATTTACGCCGGCTGAGTTAGCCTATTGCCGGGGCCGGGCGCCCTCGCTGGCGGCACGCTTTGCTGCGAAGGAAGCCGCCGCGAAAGCTTTGGGCACCGGGATAGGCCAGGTTGAATGGCGTGAGATCGAGATCCTCTCAGATACGACAGGGGCGCCGGCATTACAATTCCACGGGCGGGCGCTGGCGCGGGCCACTGAACTGGGTGTGCAACAGTGGGAGGTGAGCTTTTCCCATTCCCGCGACTACGCCGTCGCCGTAGTGATTATGACGTAAACGAGGCTTCAATATTTCAGGATGGAGAAGATATCATAACCCGGCACCTGGCTGCGGCCGTTTAAGAAAGTGAGCTCGATCAGGAAGGCCATGCCTACTACCTTGCCACCCAGGCGCTCTATGAGCTGGGCGGTGGCCTTAGCCGAACCGGCGGTAGCGATCAGGTCATCGGCGATCAAAACCCGGTCTCCGGGACTGATAGCATCGGTGTGAATTTCCAGGGTGGCGCTGCCGTATTCCAGCATATAGGTTTGGTTAATTGTCGCTGCCGGGAGCTTGCCGAATTTTCGCACAGGGATGAAACCAACACCTAAGGCGTAGGCCAGGGGCGCTCCGAAGATAAAGCCGCGCGACTCAATTCCCACTACGGCATCAATGGGTGTATCTCTATAGTGTTCCGCCAACATATCAATGCTGGCTTTGAAGGCATCCTTATCCTTTAACAGGGTGGTAATGTCTTTAAAGAGAATGCCGGCTTTGGGAAAATCGGCTACATCACGAATTTTAGTTGCCAAATCCATACAAGGACCCCCTGTGCTTTTCTAGATCACACCCGCCATAGTATACCTATCATCAAGCGGGTCACATTGTAGCAAAGGCTGCTGTTCGTGGCAAAAGCCCTGCGAATTTTCGCTCCGTTGTGAAAAATGGTATAATCTATCTCTCAGTTCCAGTACCAAAGGAGCAGGCATGCGTATCATCGTTACCGGGGCCGGGGGGCAATTAGGGCGCGCTTTGTGTCATCAACTCTCCCTCCCGCAATTGGACGCACCGGAGCTTATCCCCCTTTCTCACCGCGAGGCCGATGTAGGCGCCGCCAGTATCGAAGAAATATTGGTTCAATTGCATCCTGATGTGGTGATCCATGCAGCGGCTGTTACGGATGTGGAAGCCTGCGAACGGAACTCTGCAGCGGCGTATCGCGTCAATCAGGAGGGAGCCGCCTATGTGGCCCAGGGGTGCCGTCGCGTGGGAGCGCGCATGGTGTTCGTCAGTACCGACTATGTTTTCGACGGCTGCAAAGGTGTGCCTTACCGGGAAGCGGATGAACCCCATCCTCTGAGTATCTATGGGCACTCAAAATGGCTGGGCGAAATGGCGGTACGCGAAATTCTAGCTGAACATTATATCGTGCGCACTTCCTGGCTCTATGGATCCGGCAGCTCTAATTTCGTTACCAAAATCCTGGCCCTGGCAGCCCAGCGGCCGGAGATCTACGTGGTCACCAACGAGGTAGGATCACCTACGTATGCCTCGGACCTGGCAGATGGCATTATTCGGTTGCTGGGTTACCGGGAGTACGGTATTTTCCACCTGGTGAATGAGGGCGCATGCTCGCGCTTTGAATTCGCGCAGGAAATTTTACGATGTGCCGGCCGGGAAAATTACCCTATCCATCCCACAGATCATTTTACCCGCCTGGCGAAGCCTCCCAGCTACGCTCCCCTGGCAAACCAGCGGGCTGCTGCACTGGGTATCCGGCTGCCACCTTGGCAGACAACGCTCGCCAGGTATTTATTTGAAACTGGAGTACATCATCGAGCTACGTCCGGCGCCAGCACCACCGCACAGACACCTTCAGAAATTTGAGACCAACTGAAGCAGGTCGGGAATGAGACGGAGCATTGGCTACTCTAACCCATAAAACAGAGCAGGTTATCCAGCAAAAACCTTCGCCTACGGAGCCAGCCGCAGCACAATTGTTGCCTTCTCTGGAAAGCCGGCCCCTGGCTTTGGTGGTGATTCCCAACTGGAACGGGGCGCACCTTTTACCAGGTTGTTTAGATAGTTTGCGCCGGCAACGTTACCGGCCTTTTGAGGTTATTGTGGTCGATAATGGATCGACCGATAATTCACTCCCTTTGCTGCAGAGCCGCTATCCCGATGTCCGGGTGATTTCGTTCTCCACTAATCGCGGCTTCACCGCGGCTTGTAATGCCGGTATGCTGGCCGGTCACGGGGAGGTGCTAGTACTTTTGAATAATGATACCGAAGTGGAGCCGGACTGGCTGGGAGAGTTGATACGGGCTTTGCAGGAGCATCCGCGCGCAGGCATGGCGGCCTCTAAGATGCTACTTTTCGACCGGCGGGAGCTGTTGCACTCGGCCGGAGACTTTTATGGCGTGGATGGTATGCCCGGGAACCGGGGCGTCTGGCAGCCCGATGGGCCAGAGTATAGCCGTGAGCAGCCGGTCTTCTCTGCTTGTGGTGGGTCGGCCGCTTACCGGCGAGATATGCTGCTGCGCACAGGTATCTTCGATGAGCGCTTTATGTCCTACTGTGAGGATACAGACCTGGCATGGCGTGCCCATCTGCAGGGGATAGACTGCATATACGTGCCCACCTCGCGCGTATATCATATGATCAGCGCGACCGGCGGAGGGCCTATCTCCAGCTTTCTGGTGGCCCGCAATGCCATCTGGGTCCTGGTGCGGGATGTGCCGGGTCCACTCCTGCGCCGGTATTGGTGGCGCATCTTAAAACGCCAGTGGCAGATTGCCACGTCTGCCGCGCGGGCGTGGCGTGGCGCTGCCGCCCGTGCCACTTTGCGCGGGCAATTTGCGGGATTGGCCGGCATTCCCCGGCTATTGCGCCAGAGAGCTGCCATCCAGGCCACCCGCACCGTCCCGCTTGAAATATTGGCAGAATTGCTGACTGCGATCTGAGATACACATCATATACCTGTCTGGAGAATACAAAGGCCGCCCTGACACCATGCCGAAATTCGAAGCTGTGGTTAATACCGCCAAAGTGACCTCACCCGAGCACAGCGCGCTCCCGTATCTGTCGATTGTGGTGCCGGCGTATAATGAAGAACGCCGCCTGGCAATCACCTTACCCTTAATGGTTAACTTTATTGAGGCGCAATCTTATGCCGGCGAGATCGTAGTAGTGGATGATGGTAGCCAGGATCGTACTGCTAATCTAGTGGAAGAATTCAGCCGGACCCATGCCTATGTGCGGGTGGTCCGTGCGCCTCATAAAGGGAAGGGTAACGCTGTACGTCTCGGGATGCTGTCTGCGTATGGTGAATACCGCTTTCTCTGCGATGCCGACCTGGCGATGCCGGTGGATGAGATTACCAAATTCCTACCGCCGCGCGGCAGGCCCTGGGACGTAGCGATCGGTTCCCGCGAAGGTCCGGGCGCGCGGCGTTTTAATGAGCCCGGGTACCGTCACCTGATGGGGCGGGTTTTTAATACCCTGGTCAAGCTGTTAGCCGTGCCGGAATTTGAGGATACTCAATGCGGCTTTAAATGCTTCCGCGCCGCTATCGTCCCCGATCTCTACGGTCACCAGACGATGGAGGGCTTTGGCTTCGATGTGGAGGTGCTCTATATCGCGCGCAAGCGGGGCTACAGCATTATCGAGGTGCCGATTCACTGGTATTACCAATCCGAAAGCAAAGTACACCCGGTACGGGATACCATCCGTATGATGCAAGATCTGCTCAGGGTGCGCCTGAACGACCGGCAGTGTATCTACGATATACCCCCACCTGTCCAGGGAGACAAAATAGCTGGTTGACAATCCGGGCGAAGAAATGTATAATTAGTTGTCGGTGAGCCCCCGTGGCGGAATTGGCATACGCGGCAGGTTGAGGGCCTGTGCCCTTACGGGCGTACTGGTTCGAGTCCAGTCGGGGGCATTTTTCTAGCAAAATCTGTTTGGACAAAACCGTTTTATAACAGGGGACTATTGCAAGGAGAGAATGTCGGTGGCGAATACTAAATCTGCAATGAAGCGCACGCGGCAAAATGAGAAGAGGCGGCTTCGCAACCGCATACATATGGGTCGCACCCGGGGTGCCGTCAAGGATGCTCAGCAGTTGATTCAGAGCGGCAATTTGAAGAAGGCCGATGAGGCTATCGTAGAAGCGATCAGTGCCTTGGATCGCGCCGTTACCAAGGGTGTCTTGCACAAGAACAATGTCGCCCGGCGCAAGTCACGCCTGATGGCAATGTTGCACCGCAAGCAGGCTGAAACCACCAAGGCTTAAAATTCCTTAATTCGACGCCAGATAACCAGGGAGCTCTTTAGCTCCCTTTTTGTTGTCTAGCGTTGTGCTGCAGGGTTCACTAATCGGGAAGCATTTTCATCCTTCATCTCTCCTATCCTGTTTATCCTCCAGGGCTTTATCCTTGTATCTTGTTTTCTTCTGTCTTTTCTCTAGTGAAATACTGGCTCAACAAAAGAAATTTAAGAAATTCGATGGATTACCCCCTTGACATGGAACAGATGTTCTGATAGAATAACAGCACATACGTTCTAGCAATTGATATGAGAATAGGTTGACCACAAAACCGGGTTGCCTCGACCGGATAGTACCAGATTTGTAAGTCTGGGATGGCAGGCTACGTTAGGGAGCCTGATGAAAGGGTGACGGTGTAACATATATGGAAATGTTGAGCAAAAGGCAGCGAGAATATCTGGACTACCTGGAAAAATTTAGTGACGAGCATGGCTACCCTCCTACCTATGCAGAGCTTGCTGAGGGTCTAAATGCCGGCTCCAAAGCCGTGGTGGCGCATCACTTGAACCAACTGGCTGCCAAGGGCCTGCTAAAGATTACGCCCAATGCTGCGCGGGGCATTAAGCTGAGCTCGCGCCAGGGTCAGAAGGTGGCAGTGTCGCCGTCTAACGGCCATATACCTGTATCGACCGGCCGTTTTCGCGTGCCGGTAGTTGGGACTATTGCCGGTGGGCTGCCGCTCCCCGTTTTAGAGAGTGATTTCGCGTTGCGATCCGAGGAATTTGTAGAGCTGACCCGTGATGTTTGCCGTGAGGAGCAAGGCCTGTATGCGCTGCATGTGAAGGGAAACTCCATGATCGATGCACTCATCCACGATGGAGATGTGGTGGTGATGCGCCCGGCAGCCCAGGCTGAGAATGGAGAGATGGTAGCCGTCTGGCTGGCCGATACAGGGGAGACAACGTTAAAGCGCTTTTATCGAGAGGGTGAGAAGGGCGAACGGGTACGGTTGCAGCCGGAAAATCGGGATATGTCTCCCATTTATGTTGACGCCAGCCGGGTCCGGGTGCAGGGCCGGGTAGTTGCTGTTGTGCGCCGCGTAGCTTGAATCTTAAGCGCCATTCTTCAGGCCATCCTTCAGGAGACCTTGTCTTGCAGTGGTGTCTATACCGCAAAGTTAGTGAAGAAGGGCAACTGTTTAGAAGGAGTCGCTGCCATGCATCGCCAGCTCGATGCCCAAGCTGATCGAATTGAGGCGGTCCTCGCCGCCCACAAAGTCACCGCCCGCGTCCAGGGCGGGGTGGTCACCCCCCGCCTGGTGCGCTTCCGCTTGCAAGCCGCCGTTGGCACCCGGCTGCAGAAAGTCCAGACTCTCAGCGAGGAGCTCGCCTGTGCCCTGGGCGCGCCTGATTGCCGCGTGGTGCGCCGCGGCGCCTTCCTCGATGTGGAAATCACGCGCCCAAGGAGTGCCGACGTGTCTCTCATACCGCTGCTCGCCCGGGTCACCCACTTGCCGCCCGTGACGGCCTTGTT
>SHYO01000046.1 GCA_009692745.1 Chloroflexota bacterium | reverse complement strand
GTGGGTGCCCGCCCTATGTGGGTGCCCGCCCTATGTGGGTGCCCGCCCTATGTGGGTGCCCGCCCTATGTGGGTGCCCGCCCTATGTGGGTGCCCGCCCTATGTGGCGCCCGGCAATTTCTCACCGATAAATACGAGGAGCTCATGTTCCAGAAAGTACTGGTCGCTAACCGAGGTGAAATTGCAGTTCGAGTACTGCGGGCCTGCAGTGAGCTGGGATTGGAAACTGTGGCCGTATACTCCGAAGTCGATCGCGGTGCACTGCATGTGCGCTACGCTAATGAAGCCTATCCCATCGGGCCGGCTCCGGCGCGCGATAGTTATTTGCGGATTGATAAACTCATCGATGTAGCTAAGCGAGCACAGGTGGATGCGATCCATCCGGGCTATGGATTCCTGGCGGAGAACCCGGCATTCGCCCGCGCCTGTGCAGAGGCCGGCATTGCCTTCGTCGGTCCCTCGGCCGAAGCTATTGCGGCGATGGGCGACAAGTTATCGGCCAAATTGAGGATGAAGGCGGCAGGTGTGCCGATTATCCCCGGAACCGAGGCGGGCCTGGGAGATGCGGAAATGATTGCGGCAGTCAAAGATATCGGGTTGCCGGTATTTATCAAGGCGGCCGCTGGTGGCGGGGGGAAAGGCATCCGTCTGGTACGCGCGGAGTCGGAGCTGCCGGATGCCCTGGCTGCAGCGCGGCGCGAGACGATGGCAGCTTTTGGGGACAATACGCTTTACCTGGAAAAGGCTATTACCGAGGCACGCCATGTGGAAATCCAGGTCTTGGCCGATTCCTATGGCAATGTAGTACACCTGGGCGAACGGGAATGCTCCATCCAACGGCGCCATCAGAAGTTGATTGAAGAATCCCCCTCGGTGATTGTCGATGAAGACATGCGCCAAGAGATGGGACAAATCGCTGTCCAGGCGGCCAAGAGTATTGGGTATGTCAACGCAGGCACGCTAGAGTTCCTGGTAGACCGGGAGCGCAATTTCTACTTCTTGGAGATGAATACCCGGCTGCAGGTGGAACACGCGGTGACCGAGTTTGTGACCGGGGTGGATATCGTGAAGGAGCAGTTGCGCGTGGCATCCGGACGCCGCCTGCGTTATAACCAGGAGGATATCAAACTAAGCGGCCATTCCATCGAATGCCGTATCACGTCCGAGGACCCATATGCCAATTTCATGCCCTCCACCGGCCGCATTACAGCCCTATTTGAGCCGACAGGACCGGGGGTGCGCGTAGAAAGCGGTGTGGGTGAAGGTTTCGAGGTATCTCTCTATTACGATCCGCTACTGGCCAAGCTGGTGGTGATAGGTGAAACCCGCGCCGAGGCAATTTTGCGGATGCGGCGGGCGCTATCGGAGTTTCGGATTATCGGAGTACGGACCACGATTCCCTTCCACCAGCGGGTGATGGATAGCACATCGTTTATCGCCGGACGGTTCGATACCAATTTTGTGGAACAGCGCTTTTCGATGCGCGCCGAGGAGAAAGGGGATTCCTTGCAAGTAGCCGCGATCGCGGCTGCACTGGTAGCCCATCAACGGCGTCAACAAGCACTAATCCTATCCCCTAAACAAACCGAAGACAGCCGAGTCTGGCGTCTGCAAGGCCGGTTGGAAGGTAGACGGAGATGAAATATGCTGTGACCATAGGCCAACAGGAATTTGTTGTCGAAATTCAGGCCAGCGGGCAAGTGATTGTCGATGGCCAGCCGTACGAGATTGATATGGCCAGTATCGACGGCGCTCCGGCTCTCAGCCGGTCAGGCGCCGGTTCCTTGCTCTCTTTGTTGATCGATAACAAGTCATACGAGGTATTTATTGAGCGTCAGGAACAGGATTACCGCGTGATGTTGGGCGGTGAGATGTACGTAGTAAATGTGGAGGACGAACGGCTGCGGCGCCTGCAAGAGCTGGGCGGCCATCAAGCCTCTGTCTCCGGCGAAGTGGTGGTGAAAGCTCCGATGCCCGGCCTGGTGGTTAGCGTGCCCGTCGCGCCGGGGCAAATGGTCGAGATGGGACAACCAGTTGTGATCCTGGAAGCCATGAAGATGGAAAACCAGATTCGCGCGCCGCGCACCGGAATGGTGCGGGCGGTGCGGGTGAGTAGTGGCGAAGTGGTAAATCTGGGGCAGATCATGGTAGTACTGGAGTAGATCAGGCACACCAGGATTTAAATCTTGTAGGTGCTTGTTTTAACATCTGCATCCGGCTGCACATCTAAGGAGTATAGTGATGGTTACCGAAGTTGAGACACACCGCAAACGGCAGGATTGGGAGCGAGAAACCGTACAACCGGTTGTTCAACACGCGCCAGAGCGACGGCCCCGTTTTGAGACTAGCTCCGGCATCACCGTGCAGCGTCTCTATACGCCGGATGATACCGCAAATGTAGATTACGAGGCAGACCTGGGATATCCGGGAGAACCTCCCTATACGCGGGGGGTCTATCCGACCATGTACCGGGGGCGCTTCTGGTCCATGCGCCAATACGCGGGCTATGCTTCGGCGGAGGAATCCAACGCCCGGTATAAGTATCTGCTCTCGCAAGGGCAAACGGGTCTCTCGGTGGCCTTCGACCTGCCTACCCAAACAGGCTACGACCCCGACCATCCTCTAGCCGAAGGGGAAGTGGGCAAAGTAGGGGTATCTATTGCTACGATTGAGGATATGGCGCATTTGTTCGATGCCATCCCGTTGGATAAAGTCAGCACATCGATGACCATTAACGCCACGGGGATTATTCTGCTGGCCCTATACGTGGCCGTAGCCCGTCGTCAGGGGGTGGATACCCGGGAGCTGCGCGGCACGGTTCAGAACGATATCCTGAAGGAATATATCGCGCGCGGCACCTATATTTACCCACCGGAGCCATCTCTGCGCATCATCACAGATATATTCGCCTATTGTAAGGATAACCTGCCCCACTGGAACCCGATCTCGATTAGCGGCTACCATATCCGGGAGGCAGGGGCCAACGCGGTACAGGAGCTGGCGTTTACCTTTGCCAATGCCATCGCCTATGTCGATGCGGCTCTAAAAGCCGGGCTGGATGTAGATAGCTTTGCCGGGCAACTTTCCTTCTTCTTTGTGGCACAGAATGAGCTTTTTGAGGAAGTGGCAAAGTTCAGGGCAGCGCGGCGGATCTGGGCGCAACTGATGCAGAAGCGCTTCCAGGCACAGGACCCGCGATCGATGTTATTGCGCTTCCATGTGCAGACGGCGGGGGTGGCGCTGACGGCGCAGCAGCCACAAAATAATATTGCGCGGGTGGCGATTCAGGCTCTGGCTGCCGTACTTGGCGGATGCCAATCTTTGCACACCAATTCCTACGATGAAGCTCTGGCTTTGCCCACAGAGGAGTCCGCCGGAATCGCTTTACGGACACAGCAGATCATTGCCTACGAGAGTGGGGTGGCCGACACGGTCGATCCGATGGCCGGCTCGTATGTCGTAGAAGCATTAACGAACGAGATCGAGAGCCGGGTATGGACCTACCTGGATGAGATCGATAGCATGGGTGGCGCGTTGCAGGCCATTCAGGCCGGGTTTATCCAGAGTGAGATCATGAATAGCGCCTACAAGATGCAGCGCGAGATAGAAAGCAAGCAACAAATCGTGGTAGGGGTGAATGAGTTCATAACAGCCACCCAGCACCGGCCCAAGCTGCTGCAGGTAAATCCGGCATTGCGGGAACAGCGCACGGCGGAAGTGCAGGCCGTAATCCGTGGGCGGGACCAGACGCTGGCAGATGGGTGCCTCGAAAAGTTAGCCCGGACTGCGCGGGAAGGCGGCAACCTGTTTCCACCGGTACTGGACGCAGTGGAAGCATATGTGAGCCTGGGAGAGATTTGCGAGCAATTGCGTGGGGTGTTCGGGGAGTATCGCCCGTCGCAGATGATATGAGCTGTGCTTCGCACTGCAGGTGCGGTCTCCTGGCCGCACATCTTGGAGAGGCATGATGCAAACACCGTCACACATTCGTGTAGATCACATCGCCATCGTGGTAAAAGCGCTGGACCATGCCATCCCCTTTTATAGCCAGGCACTTGGTTTACAACTAGAACGGGTGGAAGATTTGCCCGCTGAGGGGGTCAAGATAGCGTTCTTGCTGGCCGGGGACAGCGGAGTGGAATTGCTGGAGCCTACGGTGCCCGATACGGGGGTGGCCCGGTTTTTGGGGAAACGTGGCGAAGGCTTGCACCACATCTGTATGGAAGTGGAAGACATACAAGCCGTATTGGACCGCCTGGCGGCCGCGGGAGCGGAACTGATCGGGACGCCCCAGCAACACCCTGACGGCACCCTCTATGCGTTTATCCACCCCAAAAGCGCCCATGGGGTACTGCTGGAGCTTTATCAAAAACCGTAAGATGCTTCCCCAGGGTACTGGGGTGCTTCCGCGGGATACCGCGATCCCAGATTACTGGGCGGGCAGGATACTGCGGCAGAGTTAGACTGAAAGATAAACCACTCACTACTCGTTTGTGTATTACAGATAGGAGAAAATCACGATGGAGCCAAATCCGCGACTGGATGAAATCCGGCAAGCTCAAGCTCGATGGGAGGAGGTGGGAGGAGGTGCGAAATCCCCCGAGCGCCGCGATACTTTTGTAACCACCTCCAGCGCGCCTATCAATCGTCTCTACACCCCTTTGGACCTGGATAATACCGGCCACAGCTTTCTGCAAGACGAGGGTTTTCCCGGCGAATATCCCTATACCCGCGGCATCCACGCCACCATGCATCGGGGCCGGTTGTGGACGATGCGCATGTTTGCCGGTTTCGGCTCTGCAGAAGAAACCAATGAACGGTTTAAATTCCTGCTCTCGCAAGGGCAGACGGGGCTTTCCGTTGCGTTCGATTTGCCGACTTTGTACGGCTACGATACCGATGACTCCTGGAGCGCCGGGGAGTTCGGCACATGTGGCGTGGCGATTTCATCACTGGCCGATATGGAGATCCTTTTTGCAGGAATTCCTTTAGACCAGGTAAGCACGTCGATGACGATCAACAGCCCGGCGGCGATTATTTGGGCCATGTACCTGGTGGCAGCAGAGAAACAAGGAGTCTCCTGGGAAAAACTGCGCGGCACGATCCAAAATGATATTCTGAAAGAGTTTATCGCGCAGAAGGAATTTATTTTCCCTCCGGGACCTTCGATGCGCCTGGTGGTGGACACCATTGAATTCGCCAGCCGGCATCTACCCCAATGGAACCCAGTCTCGATTAGCGGATATCACATCCGCGAGGCAGGTTCTACAGCGGTACAAGAAATGGCGTTTACCTTGGCCGACGGCTTAGCCTATGTAGATGCCTGCCTGCAACGGGGGTTGGACATCGATGATTTTGCGCCGCGCCTCTCCTTCTTCTTCAATGCGCATAACGATTTCTTCGAGGAGATCGCCAAGTACCGGGCAGCGCGACGCATCTGGGCGCGGGCCATGCGGCAGAAATACGGCGCGCAGCAGCCACTCTCCTGGTTGTTACGGTTCCATACCCAGACGGCAGGGGTGTCGCTCACGGCGCAGCAGCCGGAGGTGAATATTGTGCGGGTGGCACTCCAGGCGATGGCAGCGGTACTGGGCGGCACCCAGAGTCTGCATACGAATTCGATGGATGAGGCCCTGTCCTTGCCATCGACCAAGGCAGTGACAGTGGCCCTGCGCACACAGCAGGTAATCGCCCACGAGAGCGGCGTGACCAATACAGTGGATCCCCTGGGAGGCAGTTATTTCCTCGAAGCACTGACGGACCGCATGGAAGCCGAGGCGTACGGGATTTTCCGGCAGATCGCGGAGCTGGGGGGTGTCCTACCGGCCATCGAGGCGGGCTATTTCCAGATGGAGATTGCCGATGCAGCCGCCATCTACCAGCGAGAGATCGATAACCACGAGCGGACGATTGTGGGGGTCAATGATTATATGATCGACGCCCCCATCGCCATCCCGATTCTGAAGATAGATCCGCTGGGGCTAGAGCGGCAGTTGGCCCGGCTTGAGCGGCTGCGACGCGGAAGGGATAATGCTGCGGTTAATCGAGCGCTAACGCGGCTGGAGCAAGCGTGCCTGGGGCAAGAGAATACCATGCCGGCGATCCTGGAAGCAGTGCGAGCTTATGCCACGCTGGGGGAGATGATGGGGGTGATGCGGCAGGTATTCGGGGAGTATACTGAGCCGGCCATAGTCTAGAATAGGGGAAGCTTCACCATGGCGCTAGTATCAAGATAATAAGCCGCCATTACTGGCGCTCTTCGATAATAAATTCTGAAAGTGGTTTACCTTTAACTTCAATAGGCACAAAATCATCCCTTATGGCAGAATGGTAGGGTGATCTAATTTCGCTGATTAAACCGACCTCTAGCAATTTTTTCTGAAAAAGCGCCTCTCTGGCTTCTATATCAGAATTCTCATCGCCTGTCTGAGAGGTAGATATAGAATCTTCAGTAGAAGAAGAGATAATTCCTTCAGCTTTAAGAGGAGCCTCATAAAGATCGGTTATAGTGAAAAGAATATCCAGGGCTTTTTCTATGAATTGATCTTCACTGAGGTGATGCTCTTGCGCCAAACGGCTCAAGCGATCCGCGCGATCAACAGTCAACTCTATATGTTTCTCGACAACAGGCGGTATTTTATTCATAAAAGCCTCAGATATAATCGAATTTCGGTTGTATTATACATAATTATACCAGCCGGGCCTACCGTTGGTCAATAATTACCGAGTTGATTTGAGTAAATGCTGCAACAGGAAAATGGCCGAGGCTTTATCCAGGGTCATATTGTTATTGCCACACTTGGGCGATTGGATACAACTGGGACAGCCGGCGGCGCAGGGGCAATTGCGCACATGATCCAGCGTGGCAGACCAGAGGGTCTCGATTTGCTGGTAGCCGCACTCGGCCAGGCCGATGCCACCGGGATGGCCGTCGTAGATGAAAACCTGGGCCAGGCCACTGTCGGGATGAACCAGGGTAGAGAGGCCGCCAATATCCCAGCGGTCACACATGGCGAATAGGGGCAACAGACCAATGGCGGCGTGCTCCGCGGCGTGCAAGCCCCCGGCCGGGTCGAGCTCAGTATCACGCATCTGTTGCACTACATCCGCACTGATATCCCACCAGATAGCGACAGTGTCGTAGGTCGTAGGTGGCATAGCCAGGGATTCGGTGGAAAGCACCTCCTCAGTAAATTGTTGCAAGCGGCGGTACCCGACCACCTGGCTGAAGACCCGCACATGGCCCAGGTGAACGGTGGTAGCGCCGGCAGGTTTTGCCACCGATTCCCCCACAATCCGCACATTGTTTACCTCGGTAGGTTGGGTGTACCAGTTACCTTCCGTAAGCTGGGCGAGGGCTACGCGCCGCCGGGTATCGAGGCTCTGCACCAAGTAGGATTCGCCCTGGTGCAGATAGACAGCCCCGGGATGGATGCGAAAGGCGGCAGTGCTGGCGTCGATCTCTTCCAGTAAACGGTTGCCCTGGCCTATATCCAACAGGGCGTAGGCCTCCCCGGATTCGGAGCGAATGTTGACCTTTTGGGCCGGGTAGTCCTGTCCCTGCCAATACCAGCGGCCATCACGGTAGGCCATCAGTTCCGCTTCCTCCAGGTGAATCATAGCGGCCTCAAATCCAGGACCGAACAAGGCGGTGTCGTCTTGCATGTTGAAGGCGGCGTCATGGCTGAGGGGATATTCGTAAGCGGCGCAGGGCAGGTGGTCCTGCAGGATATAGATATTGTCCTCATCGATGAGTGCTCGCTCGTGGGAACGGGAGAGCAGCTCGCGCGGGTGCTGCATGTAGTACTGGTCTAGGGGATTGTCCAGGCCGATCAGGACAGTGAGAGCATCGCGGCTACCCCGCCCGGAACGGCCGGCCTGCTGCCACATGCTAGCGACGGTGCCGGGGAAGCCCACCAGGACGGTGGCATCCAGGGCGCCGATATCCACCCCCAACTCCAGGGCATTGGTAGCAGTGACGCCCAACAAGCGGCCGGCAAAAAGATCCCGTTCGATAGTGCGGCGCTCCTCAGGGGTGTAACCGGCGCGATAGGCGCGCAGCCGGGCGCCTAATTCCTGCCCGGCGCCGGCCTTCTTCAGTGCTTCCCGGGCGTAGATCAGAACCAGCTCGGCAACTTTGCGGGATTTGCCGAAGACCAGGGTGCGCATACCGGCCATGGTAAGGGCCGCCAGGAGCGAGGCAGCTTCGGAGATGGTGCTGCGGCGGGCCTCCTGAGCTTTGTCGATAAAGGGTGGATTCCACAGGACAAATTCGCGGGAGCCCGTCGGTGAGCCATCTTCGTCAATCACTACGGGGGACCCTAGGCCGGTCAGGTGTTGCATGTGCTCGGCAGGATTAGCGATAGTGGCGGTGCTACAGATAAACTGGGGTTGGCTGCCGTAGAAGGCGCAGAGACGGCGCAGGCGGCGTAAAATACAGGCCACGTGGGAGCCAAAGATGCCACGGTAGGCATGGGCTTCGTCGATAACTACATACCGCAAACCGCCCAGGAAATCGCTCCACAGCGTATGGTTGGGCAGGATGCCGGCATGGAGCATATCGGGATTGGTGAGCAGGATGTGGGCCTGGTGGCGCAGTTGCGCGCGGGCTTCCCGCGGGGTATCGCCGTCGTAGGTGCCGAAATTGACGCCCTCTGAGCCGCCCGCCAGGCCACTGGTCAATTCCGTCAAGGAGCGCAATTGATCCTGGGCCAGGGCTTTGGTGGGGAAGAGGTAGAGAGCGCGGGCCTGTGGTTGGGACGCGCCTGGCCGGGTGGCGGCGCGGGACTTCTGCCCCGGCAGGCGGGATTTTCGCCTCGCCGGGCCAGACTGCAGACTAGATAGTAAGGCTTCCAAGACAGGCAGGTTATAACACAGGGTTTTGCCGCTGGAAGTGCTGGTGGCGACGATGAAATGCTGCCCGGCACGGGCGGCATGGATGGCCTGGGCCTGGTGGGTATAGAGCTGCCGTACGCCCAGGCGCGCCAGAGATTGGGCCAAAGTCGGCGCGAGAGGCTCGTCCAGGGTCCCAAAACGGGCCGGATGGGCGGCGAGGTGCTCCAGATGCACAATCTGGCCGCGGAAGCCACCATCTTTGCGCAGTTTGCCAAGAAATTCTCGGGGGTGCATGCAGAAAGTATAGCCTAGCGCAAAAGCGGCGTCAATCAGCTAGCCAGGGGCAATCACGTCTTGCAGGATCCCCACTCCCGGCTCTGCAAAGGCTAGGGCGCGACTTCGATAAAGACGGGATTCGAGGTGAAGCTGACATCTACCGCACTGCTACCTGTGAGCTGCTGGGTGAGGATGGTATTAAGCGCGTTTGCCTGGCGGTTAGTAACCAACACTTTGCCGTTCCAGGCGCCTAATTCCGCTAAGCCCACCCTCAAGGTGGCGGAAGCCGTCTGGCTTTGATCCACCATGCGTTTCCCATCATCCCACCAGGCGACGATCCTACGTCCGGTTTGTCCGGCGTGCTTGAAGGCAAAAGCCTGGATATTGACATCGCTAGCTATAATCTGAGTATCATAATCCCAGCCATCCAATTTGGATGCGGCTAATTGCAGAGCAAAGTAAGATGGTCGTTCTAACCCGGCGAACCCTGTGCCGCCTCTAAACAGCCCGTAGCGTAGTTCGCCAGGGCGATCCTTAATATTATACCAGAGAGAGAAAGGTAAGCGAGCGGCCATACTGTGGACTATTTCCTGAATGGCATGGCGGGCCTGATCTTCCTCGGCGGGACGGGCACCGGCGTCAGCGACTCTCAGGCCGATCTCTGTGCTGGCAAATGGTTTATTCGCCAGGGCCGGGACTATGGCGCCCATCCTGTTGTGCATATATTTCACTTTCCCCAACAAGCTCTGGTCCAGGGGCAGCGGGCCATTGTAGAATAATCTGCTGAAGTTGTAATTATGGAAACCCATATAATCAAAGAAGTAATTGTTAGCGGCGGCTGCCGGGTCGGCAGCCAGACGCGATATGGCATCTTTTAAAAAGTCATAATTGAAGGGACAGGCGGTGGTTGGGTTGGGAATCGGGCTGCTACATCCCCCCCAGACATACCCAGGCGGTGGGTTATAGAAAAGGTCGTGCGCCATGGAACTAAAGATGATTTGTGATAAAGGGCTCACCGCTTTTACCCGAGGGTAAACGACTTTCAACATGTCAGCATACTTGCTGCCATATTTCCCCCAACACCCTCCAATCGATGACTGGCTCTGATCGGCATTATCTGCCTCATTGAAGAGCTCAAAATACCGGATGGGCACCGTGGTCGGACCATCGTTCACCCCATTCAGATCATACCGCGCCGCGGCAGCAGCAACCAAATCGGCAAAATTTTGTAGCTGTTGATCGTCCATGGGCCCGCAAGAGCTGGAAGGTGGCACGCGGGAAGCCCACGAGGGAACGTTATCGATGGTCAGAATCACTGTCAATCCATTGGCCATCAATTCCTGTAAATTGGCATCCAATGTATTCCAATAGTAACTATGTATCCCGTTGACAGGCGCATTGTGCTCAATCCAGTTCCACTCCAGCCACCAGCGCACATAACGCGCCCCACTGTTGTGGGCGTAAGCAGCACCTCCTTGGATGCGATCCTGTTCAAAAAGCACAACTCCCATAGGAAAGGTACTGGCTGCGCAACGGGCGATGTTCATATCGGTGGCCAATTGCATGATGCCCGGCATAGTAGCGTAGAGACCCCCAGAATTGGAGTGCCAACTGATTAGCGCAATTTTGAGGTCTTTAACGTCCACGACCCCGTTGCTATTGAGGTCATGGAGCAGACCACACGGAGAAGCCGGGGAAGCGGAAGTATGCATAATAGTGAGAAAAAAAGCGCATATGGCTAAAGTCAAGCCATTTCGAAACAGCAAAGAAGTGCGGGCCTGCATTCAAAAATCCTTTCCAAACTGCTCTCTTTGGCTAAGACAACAGATTCAAAGAGGGTAACCGGGCCTAAAACCTGCGCAAGCTCGGCATGCGGCAGGTAAGTGCCCATCAACGATTGAAGACGGAAAGGGGCAGACAGCGGTACGCCCTACTAATGATCAATCCATCGTTGACAGGTTAATAGCCTAAAACAGATTGAAACCGGCGAATATTATATATATCCCGCAGAAAAGCGCCAATCGACTCCCGGGCAAAGATCCCTATTAAATCCCAGAGGGAATCCACATATTCATGTGTGGGTATCCGTTGACACGATCCGCAGTTTGTACGGAGTACCGTACGCAGTACCATACGGAGTACCGTACGCAGTACCATACGGAGTACCGTACGCAGTACCATACGGAGTACCGTACGCAGTACCATACGGAGTACCGTACGCAGTACCATACGGAGTACCGTAGGGAGAATATTTGCCCCAGAGGTTGGACATCTGAGAAAATGGGAGATATAATCATACTTATGAAGGTGAGGAACAAGTGATGAAAAATTCTAAGCCAATTTATAGACATGTCTTTAACTTGTTATGCATTCTGGCGCTTGCCCTACTCTGCTCATCACCGAGCATGTCAGCCCTGGCGGGTACTACCTCTTCTCTAACAGCGCAAGCCGGGGAAGAGGGGATCTGCGGCCCTATCGATCTGGTACTGGCTGTGGACGTCAGCGGCAGCATGGTCCTGACCATCGAAACGGTTAAAAAAGAAATCGCCGCCGTACTGGATGACGTTAACCTGTTGTCCGGGGGCGACTATCAATTGGGGTTGGTGACCTTCGTAGATGACCTGCAGGTAGCCGTGGATCTGGCCCCCAATAATCGCAACAAGGTCGAGCAACGCGTGGCCGGCCTACGGGTGGGAGGCGGCAGCAACTTCCCGGAGGCCTCCGACGCAGCTCTCGACACCATCATTCACCGGCGGCGCGTCGCCGATCGCCAGCCTGGCCAACAGACCGGCGATTTCAACGGCACATTCCGCCCCAGGGCCGCCAAGATGATCATCCTGGTGACCGATGCGCTCCCTGGCGGCTTTCACGATAACTTTACGCCAGGGGTCGATGACGTCCATGCCCACCAGATGGCCCTGGACGCCAAAGCGGCCGATATACGCATCTCAGCTATTCAGATTTCCGATTTTGAGAGCGTTAGGGTGGTCATGCTGGATTATGCTACCACCTCGGGTGGCATTTTTCAGCAGTCGGTAGAGGGCCGGGAGGCCGGTATAGCCGTGCGCGCAGCCATCCACCAGTGTACCCGCCAAATCACCGACCTGGCCATTCAGAAAGCCGTGTCCCCGGCCGTGGCGGCGCCCGGCGCGCCCATTACTTATACCCTCACTTACTCCAATACCAGCCCTAACAATATCGCCAAGGACGTGGTCATCAGCGATAGCGTGCCGGTCACGATCACCAATCTAAGTTTTGTGGCCTCTAGCGCCGCCCTACCGGGTTGGGCTGTCACGGCCCGACCTGGCACCACCTTTACTTGGGACGTAGGAGACCTGCCTCCCCTTGCTGTTGGGGTTATCACCATCACCGGTTTCGTCGGTGCTGGTCTCCTTGACCCTACATTCATTACCAATACCGCCACCATCACCAGCCCCACCATGGTAGATAGAATCCCCGGCAACAACTCCGCCGAAGCAAGCCTGCAGGTGATCCTCGACACCTATGAGCCTAACGATGACTGGAAGCAGGCCACCGTGATCACAGCGACACAGGTCTATACTTCCTATATCAGCAGGCCAATAGATGTGGATTGGTACAAATTCCCGGTGCCTCCCCGTGGTTCTAAGGTTACCGTCTCCCTAACCCACATGGCGGCCGATTTTGACCTGGCTCTCTTTGGCCCTACGGAGGTTTCCTCCGATGTGCCGTTATCGGATCTGCCCCTGACGAATATCCCCCTTAAAGATATCCCCTTGAAGGATATCCCCTTGAAGGATATCCCCTTGAAGGATGTCTCGCTGGCAAATATGCCTTTAACGGACATCCCGCTCAAGGATATTCCCCTCAAGGATATTCCCCTCAAGGATATTTCTGTCCATCGTAATTTGGTGGACGAGCAGGCATCGGATATCTCTCTCTATACCACGGGCTATTATTATGTGGAGGTGTTTGGCCACCAGGGTACCTCCAGCACCACGCCTTATGCCTTGCAGGTGGATATCCAACCGCCGGATGCCATCCGGTCATGCAGCCGCACGCTCCCTGGCCCCGGAACAGCCGGCGCCGTCTACCAGCCCTTCAGCAACCCGGACACGCAGACTTTAATCCTAATGAACAAGCAGCGCCTCGACCAGCTATATGACTCCGGGGCGGCCAATGCTCTGGTGACGAAGCTGCAGGAATTCGCGCAGCACCCGACTGTCAAGGGCATGATTCTGCCGGTAGAGACGGACTCTGGTGTAGCCGCGGCTTATGCCGCCTGGGACCAAAACACGTGCGATCCCGAGGCGGCCAACCAGGTGGCGGGCGCCATTAAGAATCTCGTCAGCGCCAACCTCTCCGCTCTCTCGCGCCTGGTCTATATCGTGATTGTCGGCAGCGATGAAGTCGTGCCTTTCCGCCGCATCCAGGACCTGGTCCAAACCTCCAACGAGCGCGATTACCGGGATTTGGCTAGAGTCAAGCCCGACAGCGCCCTCGCCGCCGGTCTGGATGGCGGCTTCATATTGACGGATGATTTCTACGCCGATTTCGAGCCGACAAACTATGCCGGTCGCCCCCTCTACGTAGCCAACTATCCGATTGGCCGATTGGTGGAGACACCGGCCGAGATTGCCGGCCAATTGACCTATTACCTGGCGAGCAACGGTGTTTTAACGGCCACTACGAGCCTGGAAGTGGGGTACGACTTCCTGAAACAGGGCGCCCAAATCATCTCTCAGACCCTCACTGCCAAAGGGCTGAACAATACAGCCATGATCAATGATACCTGGACAGCTCAGGACCTGGCCGACACGTTCCTGGACAGCCGGCATGACATTAATTCTATTAATGCGCATTTCCAGCATTGGCGCATTGAGCCGGCCAGCCGGGCCGCCGGGTTGCTGCAAAGTGACCGCGTAGCCCAATCCCACGTTTTGACCGGTACGGTGATCTTCTCCGTGGGTTGCCACTCCGGCCTCAACGTGTGCGATCTGGTCTCTACCGGCCCTCCCGCCAGCCAGGATTTTGCCCAGGTCTTTGCCCAGAAACAGGCGGTATACGTGGCCAATACGGGGTATGGCTACGGAGATACCGAGGCGCCGGCCCTGTCGGTACAATTGATGGACTACTTTGCCAGCAATTTGGGCGGGGGAGCCACCAGGTCAGTAGGCGAAGCGCTGATCAATGCCAAGCACGAGTATGCCCTGCTCAACATTGGCAGTTACGGCCTGTATAGTGAGAAAGCCTTGATTGAAGCCACGCTCTATGGCCTGCCTATGTACCAGGTGATTTTGCCTACCTCCGCCTCCGGCCCCACGCTTACGCGTAAAGATCCGCTACGGCTGGTAGCTCCCGCAGCACAGGTAGAGAGCAGCGATCCGAGTACTCGGGACACGCTTCTCAGCCAGACAGGCATAATTACGCGCTCTTTCACGGTTTCTCCCACGTTGACGCCGGTGCATACACCGGACGGTACCTATTATACCTCTTTCGCCGGGGCAGAGACCTCATTGTACCAGCCGGTGCAGCCGCGTACCAGCCTGGATATTTCCCTGCCCGCCACGATAGGGCGGGAGGCAGTTGCCCACGGGGCGCTGTTCAAGACTGCGATCTATACGGATATCCTGAATTTCGATCCTGTAATTACGATGCCGGTTACAGACACCAACCGTTATGAGCCTCAGTGGATTTATAGCGGCTGGGTCCCCCAAACCCTGGGACGTATCACCCATTTCCAGAATCCACAAGGTGTGGAGGAGCGCTTGGTGCTCACACCGGGCCAGTTCTTCCATACCAGGGTGGTGAATTCCCAGGTTGTGGGTACCGAGCGGCTCTATAACCACCTCACCTACGAAGTCATCTACTCCAATGCGGAAGACTTCACCCCGCCCACTATTGAGTCTATTGGCAGCCTGGAAATGGGGAACAACCTACAATTAGGGGTAGGTGTCCACGATCTTTCCGGAGTGATGCGGGTATTGGTCACATATACGGATGGGCATGGCGCATGGAAATTCATGGACCTGGCATATGACCAGGGTCTAGACCTGTGGACAGGTAGCCTGAAAGGGCTGACCGGAAATATTGCCATGATCTTCCAGGCCGTGGATGGCGCTGGCAACGTGGGAACCAGCCACGACAAAGGGAATTACTACCTGGAGCATATCAGTCCAAATGTGCTTCCTCTGGTGACTATTGATGCCATCGTCTCAGGGACGCCGGGTTTTATTCTCGCGGGCCAGATCGCCACCCTTACCACCAGCTTCCGTGACCCAGATGCGCTGGACACCCATACCGCTACGGTAGATTGGGGGGATGGCACACAGACTGCGGGTGTTGTCTCTCCGGCCCCGGGTTCCGGCACAGTCACCGGCAGCCACGCCTATCTCCATCCTGGCACCTACCAGGTCACGGTGACCGTAGCGGACAACCATGGCGCATCTGGTACAGCCACTCGACAGTTGGTTGTCGTTCAAGGGATGCGTTTGTATTTCCCTATCCTGCTGACCTATCGTTAATAGGTCATTAGCCCACAGACTCGGAGTGAGCCATGTATCAGGTCCACTCCGAGTCTGCATCTACAAACAGATTGCGCAGGAACTCGAGCAGCGCGGTCACGAACAATGAGGGACTATCAATACACCCAGGATAGCCTGTTTGTGGATATAGCCAGAACTCGCTGATGCGCCGATCAAGACTCTAATCAGTCAGCCTTGAACCCTTGAAGCGATTGCCACCCTACGGAGCCAGTTCGTGGCCGTCGCCCGGCTGAGTACTCTCAGCACGCATCTCACGCCAGAGCACCTCAGCTCGAATGGGCAGAGAGGTAACCCGCACACCGGTGGCATCGCGCACGGCATTGGCCAGCGCTGTGGCCCCGGCAATGATGGGCGGCTCGCCCACGCCGCGGGCGCCAAAAGGGCTGCCCTGGGCCGGGACTTCAACCAGTTCCACCGAGATGGATGGTGTCTCGTCAGCTTTTGGCAGGGCGTAATCCATAAAAGTGCCCGAAAGCAACTGCCCGTGCTCGTCGTAATACATCCCTTCGCCCATACCCCATCCCTGGCTCTGCACCAACCCACCGTGAATCTGCCCTTCAACCAACAGTGGGTTTAAGGCGAAACCTACATCTTGTACCGCCACCCAATCCAGAATACGGATCTGGGCCGTCTCCGGGTCTACATAAACCTTAGCTATCTGTACCGTAAAGCCAGGAGCCATATCCCGTAGCGCCGAACTACCGTGGGCCAGGATGGGATGCGGCCCGCTATTTTGCGCTTGAGAAGCCACCTCAGCATAGGAGAGCTGTTTGCCGGGAACGCCCCGCACCATGAGCGTGCCGTTATCCAGTATCAGGTCCTCGGGGTTGGCTTCCAACATGTCGGCCGCCACTTCCAGGAATTGGCGGCGCGCTTCCTCTGCGGCAGATAAAACGGCCGCGCCGACGGTGCGTGTGATCCGGCTGCCGCTGGTGGTGCCCGCAAAAATACCCCCCTGGGTATCCGTCGATACGATCCGCACTTTGTCGGGAGAGACGTTGAAGATCTCGGCCGCTACCATTGCTATACTGGTATTGGAGCCGGAAATATCTACCGAGGCAATCTGGATGGAGATGGTCCCGTCCCCATCCATACCACAAACTGCAGAGGCGGGACTCTGCGCTCCCGTCCATCCCCCGATGGAGACGCCGTAGCCGATGTGCGCCTCCGGCTGGCGGTTTTTCCAGACCGGATGCTCGGACGCCCGCTGTAGGCACTCCTTGAGACCAATCGCGCTATAGGTCCGGCCGTCAACCAGGAGATCGCCTTGCTCAACGGCATTCTTCAGCCGCACCTCCAGCGGATCCAATCCCAATTGCCGGCACATCTCATCGACCTGAGATTCGAGGGGAAAGGTGGCCTGGGTAGCACCCGGCGCCCGATAGCCACCTGCAGCCGGTTTATGCGTCACTACTTCTACACAATGGATCTTCAGATGCGGCACTTTGTAGTAAGATCCCAGTATCCGCTCCACGATTGCAAGAAACCCGTATGGATGGCTGCCGGCATCCAGGTACGTATGCGCCTCCAGCGCCGTCAGGCGGCCATCTCTCGTCATCCCCATCTTCATGCGTGTGATTGTTTGGGGAGCCGGGGTGCCGGCCAAAAAATCTTCCGAGCGCGTCAGCACCATGCTGATAGGCCGGTTCAAGGTGACGGCTATAGCTGCCACCAGGGGATCGAGGATGCTGCGGTACTTAGCGCCAAAACCGCCACCCACCGTTGGCACGATCACCCGCACCTTGCCGGGTTGCAGCCCAACCGTCTGCGCCACGGCGTCGCGCACCAGGAATTGGCTCTGGGTGCTGCTATACACCGTCAGTCCACCGCTGGCCGGGTCGGGTTGGACTACGCAGGCATTTGTCTCCATATAGGCCTGGTAGACAATTTGGGTGCGGAAGGTGTTTTCCAGTACCAGGTCCGCTGCCTGAAACCCTTCTGCCACATCGCCCCGCGTAAAATCGGTTTCCTGCGTAATATTGGAGAGCTTTTTCGCTGGCTTTTCCGTTTCGGCCACAACCTCGGAATGGGCGCTGCTGCCGGCCTTTTCTTCCTGCGGCACACCATGGGGCCATACCAGGGGTGCGTCTGCAGCCATGGCGGCCTGCAGATCAATGGCAGCCGGCAGGGGTTGGTAATCAATTTTCACGGCGCGAGCGCCATCCTCAGCAGCAGCCGCCGTTTCGGCGATGACTACGACGACCGGCTGGCCGCAGAAGATGACCCGCTCTTGGGCCAACAAGGTCTGAATCCGGGAGGTCGGCCGGAACTTGACGCATAGATCATCAGCAGCCAAGACGGCGACCACCCCAGGGATCTTCTCAGCAGCGCTTTTATCGATCCCTATGATTTTAGCGTGAGCATAATCGCTCAATACAGGGCGGGCGTGCAACATGCCGGGTAGGTTAATATCACCGGTGTAGCGCGCTTGACCGCGCACTCGCTCCGGGCCTTCACGCAACGGACTGGCCTTGCCCAATACCGAATAATTATCATGAGGTGATGCCATCACTATTTCTCCCTTCCGACCGGATTTTCAAAACCGCACTCTGAACAGCGCATGTGCTCATCCTATAAGGCAATATTCAATATGTAAGCCTGACCCGCTCCCAGGATGTTCACAGCAAAGACTCCTGCCAAGGGGAGTGTGGTGTGCATAGGCGTGTGCCGATCTATACAGACCAGAATGAGCGGTGGATCCAGGGAAACAGAGGTCAGCGTGTTGACGGTAAGACCGTATAACCGGTTTTCTGCTTGAACCGTAAGCACCGTGATTCCGGTAGCGAATTGGCGCATCACAGATTTAAATTCGGGAACGGGTATGGACATGATTGAACTCCACGATGAGGCGAGATGTCGAGAATAAATTTCCCGGGTCGTAGCTCTGATCCCCTGGCCGGATCGATGGGCCACGTAGATATGCCCCAGTTTCTCATCGGTCAGAGAATCTGATTCATACACGCGTGTGGTCTCCGTGATGTTCCGCCTTCACCCGAGGAACTGGCGAATGGCTTCGGCAACCAGGTAAGCAGCGGTCTTATCCGTCTCCACTGCACCATTCATAAGGTTTTTGGTCAGGCCGAAGCTCAATCTGCGCGCGGGATCGGCGAACCCTATGGATCCCCCGGCGCCCGGGTGTCCGAATTCACCGCCCGAGCTCCCCATTTGGATGAAGCCACCCTGATCGACGTCCCCCCCAAGAAAATACCCGAGCCCTTTGCGCCACCGCCTCCCATGTACCTCGTCCTGGGCATCCGTCTGTAGGGCACGGATGATATCGATCCGCGCTTCTGAGAGCAGCCGTGTCCCATCCACCATCCCACCGCCCGCCAACATCGCGTAGTGCCGGGCAATGGCCCGCGCGTTCATGATACCCCCGGCGGCAGGAATGGCAGCCCGGCGTATATCAGGCCGGTTAAACACCTCGGCAGAGGCGACCTGCGGCGGCGACACCTGGAGCGCCAGGTCGCTGGGAGCGGTCGCGGCTCCGGCCGGCGGCGCCTGGCGGAGCCGCGCGACGCGACTTGCCATGGCGTCCGGAATGCCTAGATAAAAATCCGTCTCAAACCCCATTGGCCGGCAGAGCTCTTCCTGGGCGAATTGCGCAATCGGACGGCCATCGACCCGGCGGATAATCTCGCCAATGATCCAGCCGAAGGTCAACGAGTGATAGCCTGTTTTCGTGCCGGGCTGCCACAAGGGTGCGTGCGCCGCAATCGCGGTACACATGGCATCCCAATCTGTCATCATCTCCGGGGTCACGCCAGCAGGCATCTGCGGAATCCCGGCCTGATGGGTGAGGGCGTGGCGTACAGTAACACCCTCTTTGCCATTGGCGACAAACTCGGGCCAGTACTGCGCCACCGGGGCATCGTACTCCACCCGGCCACGATCTGCCAGGATATGCAGACAGGTCGCCGTAAAGCCTTTGGTGGTGGACCAGGACGTAAAAAGCGTGTCCGGGGTGACCGGGATGCCGGTAGCCGGATCGGCCACGCCAGCCCAGGCGTCGACGGCGAGTTCGCCATCCAGGTACGCCGCTACCTGGAGGCCAACTTCTTGCCCTGACGTCACCAATCCTTCTATGATTTGCTGCACACATTCATTCAACCCGGTCTTCATAAGCATTCCTCTTTCGTACACAATATTGAAGATCACTACTGAGCACTCTCAGCGCTGAGATTACTCAGCATGTCGATAGCGTTTCCAACAAGGCCTTTGCTGCCTGCAAATCCGCCGTGTCAAACCCCTCGGTAAACCAGCCGTAGACTTCCCCCAACATCTGCCGGGCTGCCTCGCACTTGCCCTGCTGCTGCCACAAGCGGCTCAGGCTCGTGGCAGCCCGCAGCTCTAACGACCTGGCCCCCTGGCCGCGCGCAATCTCGATGGCCTGCTCAAAACATGCTTGCGCTTCAGCCTGGTGCTCCTCGGAATCCATTCGTCTACTCCGGTTCCACGTAAGTGGACGTTTGGCTGCAGGCATTCTAGCACCGATTTTAATTTCTCTGCTGCCTGGTTTGGCGAGATTGACAATAGAATCCTTTCTGGGGGAGGCCAACAACAATTCCCCCTTCAACCGGTGTAGCTCCGCATCCCACCACACCTCACCGGTCTGCTGTCCGATCTCCAGGGCTGCTGCTACCTGGCTCAGCCCCGCTTCAAAATCCCCGGCTGCGCCCTGCCGCTCCGCCAATAAGCCGTAGTAATACGGCAGCCTGAGTCTCGACCTGTTCGCCTGGAAGGCGGTGATGCACTGCCTGAGCCGCTCGATATCCTCGCCTGATGGTCGCGCTTTCGCTTTGGTCCAGGCTTGCAGGATATGGCACCATCTCAGGTAGTATTGAAAGTCGTGCCTGGTGCAAAGCTCAATGCCGGCCGCGATGCGTTCCTGGAGGACCTGGCTATCACCGCGCCACTGGTGCAGCATGGCAGTATACGCCAGGGCATAGGCCTGGCTAAAAGGATGGGACAGGACCTGCGCTCTCTCCACCCCCTCTGCTGCAGTGCAGAGTGCCTGGTCGGGATAGCCTTGCTGCCAGAGCACATGTGCCGCATGGGTAAGACTCGTCACGTTAACATCATAGTTCCCTAATGCGACTTGGGCAGCATGTTGGCTGGAGTCGTAAAGCGCCAGGGCTTTGTTAAAGTGTTCGCGGGCCAGCTCCAGCCGGCCCAGAAGGTCCGAAGTACTACCTACATGTTGATAGGCCTCCACGAGCAGCGCCGGCTGTCGTAGCTCTTCCGCTACGGCCAGGAGCTGTTGGGCTAATTCAAACGCGCGACGCTCTTCTCCCCGTACATGATACATCATGTAGAATCCATGGAGCGCCTGGTGGAGCTGTTCCCGTGCCCCCAATTGCTGGCACAACACCTGCGCCCGGTTCAAGACCTGTTCTACCTCCGTTGTGCCCCAACCTAAAGTCGATTGCAGAGCCAACGACAATGGGAGCAGCAGGGCAAGCTCTTGGGCGGCCCGCGCCGGGGTATCCGCCAGCTTCTCTACCAGCGCCAGTCCCCGCTGCAACATGCCAATCGCTTCCAGGTTGGCGGAGCGCTGGGCTGCCCGCTCCCCTGCCCGCTGCCAGTAGGGAATGGCCTGGGCCGCCAGCCCCGCCTCAGTGTAGTGCTGCGCCACCAATTCCGGCTGGGCCTCCGTCACCTCCGGGAAGCGCTCAATCAGCACCTGGGCGATGCGCTGGTGGTAGATCTGCCTGCGGCTCTTCAATAACGACTGGTAAGCGGCATCCTGGATCAGGGCATGTTTAAAAGTGTAGCTGGCCTGGGGAGGAGTACCCTGCTGGTAGAGCAGCTCCGCTTCCACCAGGTGGGCCAACCCGGCCTGCAACGCAGCTTCATCGGCGGTCGAGACGGCGCGCAGCAGCTCATAGCTGAACTCCCGCCCGAGCGTGGCTGCCAGTTGCGCCACCTCCTTGACGGCAGCCAATCGGTCCAGCCGCGCCATCAGCGAGTCGTGCAAAGTAGCCGGTATCGCCAGGGGCGGCAGGGGTCCCGTCAGCTCGAAGTGATCGTCCAACTCGCGCAACAGCCCCGATTCCAACACCATCTTGGTCAGCTCTTCCACAAACAGCGGCACCCCATCCGTCCTGTCCACCACCTGTTGCAGCACCTCAGCAGGCAAGGTCTTACCATGCACCATCTGATCCACCAACTCTCCTACCTGGCGGCGGTTCAACCGATTCAAGGACACGTGCCCAACCGGAGTTTGGGCGTGCCCAACCCGAGCTTGAGCCTCCCCAACTGAGGTTTGGGCCTCCCCAATCCTTTGAGCACGGCCATCCCACGGGGGGGTGAAATCCGGCCGGCAAGTAAAGAGGGCCAGGATAGAGGCTGTGGCTACTTGATCGATGAGCAAGGTGAGCAGCTCCAGGGTGGAGGGATCGATCCAGTGCAGGTCTTCCACCACGAAAAGCAACGGCTGTTGCGCCGCCCGCTGCAGCAGCACGGCCACCAACAGCTCCAGGGTCTGCCGCTTCTGCTGTTCCGGCGCCAGGCTCAGCGGCGCATACCGTTCGTCTAGCGGAATGGAGAGCAGGGTCGCCAGCAAGGGCACGGCGTCTGCCAAGGGGAAGCCATGTTGTACCAGGAACCCCTCCACCTTGCCCAGCTTCTGCTCGGGGGTGTCGGTCTGTTCAAACTGCAGCGTCAAGGTTTGCAGCAGCTCGATCATGGGATACAGGGCACTGTGCTGGTGGTAAGGGGAACACTGGCAGGGGGTCAGCCAGGCTTCCGGGTCCTGGGCCACATATTCTTTCACCATCTGTACCAGGCGGGATTTGCCGATACCCGCCTCGCCGCTCACCACCACCACCTGCCCGGCGCCATCCCTGGCCCGCTCCCAAGACTCCAGCAGCAGCCCCAGCTCCTGCTTCCGCCCTACGAACGGGGTCAACCCGGCCCCGGCAGCCACCTCCAGCCGGGTGCGGGCGCCGCTCTCGCGCAATACCCGGTAGACGGCCAGTGGTTGCGCCAGCCCTTTGAGAGTTTGCCTGTCCAACGGCTGGGTGGCGAAATACCCCTGCACCAGGCGGAAGGTGGCTTCGCTGACCACCAGGGTGTCGGGAGCCGCAATCCCCTGCAGGCGGGCGGCTATGTTGGTGCTCTCTCCGACAATGGCATTGGCCTCGCGGCTCTCGCCGGACCCCATCTCCCCCACCACCACCAACCCGGTGTGGACGCCGAGACGTACCGCCAGCCTGACGTTCTGCTCCTTCTGCAGGCGCGGGTTGAGCCGCTCCATGCCTTCGATGATGCCCAACCCGGCGCGCACGGCGCGCTGCGGGTCGTCCTCGTGGGCCTGGGGATAGCCGAAGTAGACCAGCACCCCATCCCCCAGGAACTTGGCGATGTGGCCGTCGTAGCGGCGGATGACGTGTTCGCACACCTCCTGGTAGGCGTGCAGCACCTCGCGCAGATCTTCGGGGTCGAGTCGTTGGGAGAGGGAAGTGGAACCCACCAGGTCGCAGAACATCACCGTCAACTGGCGCCGCTCCGCCTCGGGTGAAATCGTTAAGGGGACCGGCGCCAGCCCGGTAAGGGACGTGCCGCATTCGCCGCAGAATTTGGCATTGGGCAAGTTCTCAAAGCGGCACTGCAGACAGTACCGCTTCAGAGGCGCACCGCATTCGGTACAAAATTTCATCCCATGGGGATTATCGAAACTGCAGGTTGAGCAGCGCATATTCCCGTCCCCTGACCTGTTTAGAAACTCAGCCACGCCCAGTCATTTTCCAGGCCGAACATCAACCGGCCGGCCGAAGCGTACCGCGCGCTGGATTTGGAGGAATGTTGCAACAGGGTGTGCACGTCACGAAAGTAACGTTCGAACGGCTGCGCCTGGCGGATGGATGACGCCCCGGCCACGTCGTTCACGAAACGGACGGCTTCGGCGCAGGCTTCCGCCGCAAAACAGACGGCGAGCTGCAGACGCACTTTCATCTCCCGCGACAGCAGCGCGTTACTCCTCGACACTTCCTCATATGCCACTTCGGCGGCGCGGTAAAGGGTGTCGCGCGAGGCCTCCACCCTGGCCAGCGCCTTGCCCATCTGGAATTGGGCCAGTTGCTGCTCGCGCAAAGGCGTGACAACGTAAGCCGGGGTTTTCTTCATACAGAGCTGCACCGCCGCATCGACCGCCGCTGCCGCGATGCCGACGGACACGGTCGCTTCGCCCAAGACCGCCGTCAACGGCAGTAAGCGGAACAAAGGCCCCTCAAATCCGGGCGCCGGATGCGTCAGCGGCGCCACAGGATAAATCAGGCGATCGGGCACAAACAGATCCTGCACCGCATAATCGGTCGAGCCCGTGCCGCGCATGCCCAGGGTATGCCACGTATCCAGAATCCTGGCGGCGGTGCGCGGGAATACCGCCACAAAAGGCGCTGGCTGTCCCGTCGCCGGGTCCACCTTCGGCTGGTCGTCTTCCATTTCCAGCGCCGGCATCACCAGCCACTTAGCATTTTGGCAGCCGCTGCCGAACGCGCATTGCCCCGTGATGCGCCAGCCCCCCTCGGCGCGGATAGCCTTTCCGGGGGGGAAGTAGGAACCGGCTACCGTCGTTGGACCGTCGCAGAGCAGCTCTTGCACCCCGGCGGCCGGCAGATAGGCCGCTAAGGTCGCAAGCACCCCGTTCATCACCAGGTTCCAGGCCGTCGCCGCGTCGATACGGGCCACGGACTCCCATACGCGCATGGCCTCTACCGGATGTAACTCCAGGCCGCCATAGGCCTTGGGTTGGAGCATTGCAAACAAACCCGCCTCAAACATAGCATCGTACACCACCGGCGAGAGCTGCCGGTTCGCCTCGGCGCTCGGGGCGTATTCCATGATCAGCGGGCGCAGCCGTTCAACAGCGTTCAGAAGATCGGTTGTTACGGTATTCATAGCCATTTTTCTCTCCTCTAGAATTGAAGCCACACAAAAGATATTTACGATGATAGCATTTCCAACAATTCCTTTGCTACCTGCAAGTCCGCCGTGTCAAACCCCTCGGTAAACCAGCCGTAGATCTCCGCCAGCATCTGCCGGGCTGCCTCGCACTGGCCCTGCTGCTGCCACAAGCGGCTCAGGCTCGTGGTCGCCCGCAGCTCCAATGACCTGGCTCCCTGGCCGCGCGCAATTGCGATGGCCTGCTCAAAACACGCCTGCGCCGCCCCCTGCTGCGCGCCTGATTCTGTCGGTTTACTCCGCGTCCACGCAGGTGGACGTTTGGCTGCAAGCCCTCTAGCACCGATTTTAATCGGTCTGCTTCCCGGCCCGGCGAATCTGACCACAGATTCCTTTCCGGTAGAGGCCAACAACAATTCCCCTTTCAGCCGGTGAAGCTCCGCATCCCACCACACCTCACCGGTCTGCTGTCCGATCGCCAGGGCGGCGGCTACCTGGTTCAGTCCCGCTTCAAAATCCCCGGCTGCACCCTGCCTCTCCACCAGCAGGCTGTAATAATAAGGTAACCTGAGTCCCGACCTGTTCTCCTGGAAGGCGGTGATGTACTCACGAAGCTCTTCGACATTCTCGCTTGATGGTTGTATCTTCGCTCTGGCCCAGGCTTGCAGGATATGGCACCATTTCAGGTAGTAATCAAAGCCGTATCGGGTGCAAAGCTCAATGGCGGTCGCGACGCGCTCCCAGCCGGCCTGAGTATCCCCACGCCACTGGTGCAGCATAGCAATATATGTCAGCGCCACAGCCTGGTTAAAGGGATGGGATAGGGCCTGGGCCATTTCCAGCGCCTCGGCGGCGGTCCTGAGCGCCTGGTCAGGATAGCCCTGCTGCCAGACCACATGCGCAGCCGCGGCGCGCTCTGCCACGCCAATGTTATAGCCCGTATATGCGACTTGTATATCATGTGGGTTGATATCGTAAAGCGCTGTAGCCTCATCATAGTGTTCACGGGCCAGCCCCAGCCGGCCTAGAGAGCGCAAAGTAAGACCTGCCGCCGAATGGGCAACCACCAGATACGTCGGCTGTTGCAGCTCTTCCGCCATAGTCAGGAGCCGTTGGACTAATTCATACGCTTGACGCACATCTCCGCGCACCAGATAGACCAAGTAGAATCCATGAAGTGCCTGAAAGAGCTCCTCCCGCGCCCCTAATTGCTGGCACAACACCTCCACCCGGCTCAGCCCCTGTTCCACTTCTGTGGTCGCCCACCCTAAAGTTATTCTAAGCGCCGAGGTCAATGCGAGCTGTATCGAAAGCTCTTGGGCTGCGCGCTCCGGAGTATCCGGCAGCTTATCCAACAGCGCCAGTCCCCTCTGTAACATGCCAATCGCTTCCAGGTTGGCGGAGCGCTGCGCCGCTCGCTCCCCCGCCCGCTGCCAGTAGGGGATGGCCTGGGCTGCCAGCCCCGCCTCGCTGTAGTGCTGCGCCACCAATTCCGGCTGCGCCTCCGCCACCTCCGGGAAGCGCTCCACCAGCACCTGGGCGATGCGCTGGTGGTAGATCTGCCTGCGGCTCTTCAGCAACGACTGGTAGGCGGTGTCCTGGATCAGGGCATGTTTAAAGGTGTAGCTGGCCTGGGGAGGAACCCCTCGCTGGAAGAGTAGTTCAGCTTCCACCAGGTGGGCCAACCCGGCCTGCAAGGTAGCTTCATCGGCGGTAGAGACGGCGCGCAGCAGATCATAGCTGAACTCCCGCCCAATAGTGGCTGCCAGTTGCGCCACCTCCTTGACGGCAGCCAACCGGTCCAGCCGGGCCATCAGCGAGTCGTGCAAGGTAGCCGGGATCGCCAGGGGCGGCAGGGGTCCCGTCAGCTCGTAGTGATCCTCCCGCTCCTGCAGCAGCCCGGATTCCAACACCATCTTGGTCAGCTCTTCCACAAAGAGCGGCACCCCGTCGGTCCTGTCCACCACCTGTTGCAGCACCTCAGCCGGCAAGCTCTTACCATGCACCATCTGTACCACCAACTCCCCTACCTGGCGGCGGCTCAACCGGCTCAGACTTACCTGAGCCAGTTGGGCCCGGCCATCCCACGGTGGGGTGAAATCCGGCCGGCAGGTGAACAGGGCCAGGAGGGGCGCCGTGGGCGCCTGATCGATCAGCAGGGTGAGCAATTCCAGGGTGGAGGGATCGATCCAGTGCAGGTCCTCCATCACCAAGAGCAACGGCTGCTGCCTGGCGCGCTGCAGCAGCACCTCCACCAGCATTTCCAGCGTCTGGCGCTTCTGCTGCTCTGGCGATAGATTTAGAAGCGCATACCGTTCATCCAGCGGGATAGAGAGCAGGCTCGCGAGCAAAGGCACTTTCTCCGCCAGGGGAAAGCCATGTTGCACCATGAACCCCTCCACCTTGCCCAACTTCTGTTGGGGAGTATCCGTCTGCTCGAACCGCAATGACAGGGTTTGCAGCAGCTCAACGAAGGGATACAAAGCACTGTGCTGGTGGTAAGGGGAACACTGGCAGGGGGTCAGCCAGGCCTCCGGGTCCTGGGCTACATATTCTTTCACCATCTGTACCAGGCGGGATTTGCCGATACCCGCCTCGCCGCTCACCACCACCACCTGCCCGGCGCCATCCCTGGCCCGCTCCCAAGACTCCAGCAGCAGCCCCAGCTCCTGCTTCCGCCCTACGA
>SHYO01000045.1 GCA_009692745.1 Chloroflexota bacterium | reverse complement strand
GCGGATGAGTTAATTAGCGCGGGAATCCGGCAGGCGGCAGAGACTATGGGACCGAACCGGCAACGGTATCTCTTGGAAGCAGGGAGGGAGTTGGCCCGTCTGCTAAATGATGACTTAATCAGACTGACCAGCATCCTGAATCGGATTCGAATCTAAAGGGTGGTATAACAGCAGTTGGCGTGTGGTAAATAGGGCGGTCTGGAGCGATGGTAGACTCTCCGCGACCTACTGCCCACCTCATGTTCTTATATGGGATGGTAATCATGGTTGATTCGATTGGAAGGTCCAGAGAGCCGGATTGGTGGGACCTGGCGATGAGCAGCGAGCCTGGCCGTGAAGCTATCCGGCGCGGTGGGGGTGATGCCAATGCGCCTGCCGCTTATGATAAGCTGGGCATGGTAGTTGGGGGTAGCTTGAGTGAAGGATTGGAAGTCAAGCTCGATTCTAATGCCATGATTGAGGGAGTGGCTGTCGGGCGGTATGTGGTTATCGACGGCTTACAATATCGATTTTTCTCGATGATTACCGATGTAGCGCTTGCCAACACAAATCCAATGATTGCCCGCATGCCTCCTGAGACCGGCGATGATTTTACCCGCCAGGTATTGGCCGGGGCGACTACGTATGGGTCTTTACATCTTACGCCTATGTTGGCGTTAAATAAGCATGATCTGGAGCGGTCGGAGCCCCGACCGGTGAAAAGCATTCCCGGCCATTTTTCCCAGGTGTATAATGCCAGCGAGAAGGATGTCTCCCAAATCTTCGGGGCAGGGGATGAGGCACATTTTTTCCATATCGGCGAACCTCTGGATATGGACGGTATCCGGATCCACCTGAATTTGGAACGATTTGTGCAGCGCTCCAGTGGGGTTTTCGGCAAGTCCGGCACCGGTAAGACCTTTTTGACGCGGATGCTGTTAGCCGGTGTGATCGATTCGGATGTAGCAGTCAACTTGATTTTCGATATGCATAATGAATACGGTTGGAGCGGTACAACAGAGAATAAGCAACACGGCTCCTCGGTGAAAGGTTTGAAGCAGCTCTTCGGGGCACGCGTGGCAATTTTTTCTTTAGATGAGGAATCTTCACGCCGTCGCCAAAGTCGTCCAGACGAGCTCATCCGCATGAGTTATGATCATATCGAACCGGCTGACCTGGAGATGTTGACGGGGCTGATCAATCTGACGGAGCCACAGGTCGGGGCGATGTATGCATTAAACAAGCTGTGGGGCAAACAGTGGCTGACGAAGTTTCGCAAGGCCAGCGCTGAAGAGATTGAGGAGTTGGTAGACCAGCATAATCAGAATAGCAATACCCTGGCCGCTTTGCAACGCCGGCTGAGTTTTTTAGACCGCTTCACCTTTTTACAGGAAGGCGTAAATGAAAATCCGGTAGATCGCATTCTAGAGTATATCAAGAACCGGCGTCATATTGTGCTGGAGTTCGGACGCTTTGGCAATTCTTTGGAAGCTTATATTTTGGTGGCGAATTTCCTGACGCGTCGCATTCACGAAGAATACGTCATGCAGACAGAGAAAGCCATCGGCGAGCAAGCGACATTACCGCCGCACCTGGTAATCACCATAGAGGAGGCACATAAATTCCTCGATCCACAGATTGCCCGCCAGACGATATTTGGAACGATAGCCCGAGAATTACGAAAGTATAATGTGACATTGCTAATTGTGGATCAGCGCCCCAGTGGCATTGACGAAGAAGTGATGTCTCAAATCGGCACCCGGGTTACATGCCTGCTCGACAATGAGAGAGATATTGCTGCAGTGTTTATGGGTATTGCCGGAGGAAAGGAGCTGCGTCAGGTTTTAGCGCGGCTGGATACCCGGCAGCAGGCGCTGATTCTAGGTTATGCGGTGCCCATGCCGGTGGTAGTAAAAACGCGGGAGTACGGCTCGGCGGAATTTTATTCCTCCTTTGAAAAGGCCGGCCAGAATGGTGGTCTGGAGGATAATATCCGTAAGATGCGGGGGACAGCGGATGATCGGAGCGATTTCTTCGGTTAGACCCACTCCGTTAAGGAGGATATATGGCTAATGGTACGATTCGGATATTACACTTCTCCGATATCCATATTGGAATCGAAAATTATGGCACACTGGATCCCAATACGGGCGTTAACTCCCGGGTACTGGATTTCCTCAGGCGATTTGATGATGTTGTAAATTATGCCCTGGGCAATGAAGTGGATGCGGTTATCTTTTCCGGGGATGCATTCAAGAATAGAGATCCGAACTCAACCTACCGGCGAGAATTTGCAAAACGAATTAAACGCATCGCAAATGCAGGTATCCCCATTGTTTTATTGGTCGGAAACCATGACTTACCCAACGTACATTTGCGTGCCAGCAGCGTAGAGATTTTTCGCACCCTGGATGTCCCCAATGTAATTGTGGCGGATATGGAAAAGATTCATCTGCTGCAGACGCGACATGGTCCGCTACAGGTGGCGGCGGTGCCTTATCCTATTCGCAGCAGGTTACTCGTGGGGGATGAGTACCGTGGATTGCCCCTCGAGCAAGTCAATAGGACGATTGAAGAATTGGTTATGGAAAATATCGCCGAAATGGCGTCCCGATTGGACCCCCTTTTACCGGCGGTACTGACGGGCCATTTTACCGTAGCAGGCTCTAAATTTGGTTCGGAGCGGAAGATTACCTTGGGTTATGATCCGACAATTATGCTTAGTGCGGTAAATGACCCAGCGTTTGATTATGTGGCTCTGGGACATATTCATAAGCATCAGGAGCTTAATAAGGGAGCTCATCCTCCCGTGGTGTATGCGGGCAGCATCGAGCGGGTGGATTTTGGGGAGGAGCGGGAGCAAAAGGGCTTTGTGGTGGCCGATGTGTGGCGGGGGGGATCTACCTACGCTTTTATTCCAACGGCGGCTCGTATTTTCAAAACGGTGGATTTAGACCTGCGTAGTATTGAGGGAAATCCTCTAGCGTTTGTGGACGCAGAGATGTCCAGATTCGCTCTGGAGGGCGCAGTGGTGCGGGTGCAGGTGAATGCGCCGCCGGATTTGGAGCGATCGGTTGTAGAAAGGGAGATTCGGTCGCTGGCGAAGGGTGCTGCTCACCTTTCGGGGATTACCTGGGATACAAATAGGAATCCGCGGGCCTGGCTGGTGGGAGATGAGCATGTAGCAGAGATGAGCCCTCAGGATTTATTACGGCGGTATTTGGAACTAAAGGAAGAGCCCCCGGAGCGGATTTCGGCTTTAATAGAAAGGGCGGAAGTTCTGATTACAGCCGAAAATTCCTAAAGTAGTGATGTGGTGGCGGCACCCCAGTGTTGCATTCCTATTCATTCGATTCCAGGTTGTTTCTGCTAGCCCAAAAACGGAACCATTAGGGCAAGTTGGCCGTCTAATATGTTATCGGGTTAAAACTTGAATTTTCTCCCCCTCGGCTGAGGGGGTAACCCTCTCAGATAGAGAGGGTTTTTGTTGACCCATCACTAATACATTTCTTGACCAACCATCAAAGGCAAGGTATAATCTTAAATCGGAAAGGCAACGGGTATAGCTCATGGCGGTCTGGATCAAACTGATCTCAGACAATGCGATTTATTTTTATCTATTTTGCGCGTTTGGTTTTCTGCTTTTTTTCCGCCAACTCCTGGTGGCAAGGCAAGAACGCAACCAGGCGCTTTTTGTGTTGGAACGGGAAATCGCTACCTCAAAGATAGGTAGATCCCTGGCATGGATGATGTTTTTCCTGGTCTTGACCGGAGGTATGTACGGGGTACAGCACTATGTAGCGCCGCAGGTGGCAGTATTTCTGCCTGCTGAATCCTCACCAGTCGTCGGAGTACAGCTAAGCCCGACACCCTCACGAGAGATTGGCACTCCAACGAAGACGTCTTCCCCAACGGTGCCACCACTGAGTACCATTCCTATTATCTCACTAACACCTGTACTGCGTACTCCGACTCCGAAGCCGGCAACATCGCCCGCCCCAACATCTCCACCATTACCACCTGGGGTTGAAGCCTGTCCCGGCTCGGTGGCAAAGATTACATCTCCTGCTCCTGGAGCCCAACTAAACGGCAATGTGCAGATTTTTGGCAATACAGTCGTGCCGGATTTCAATTTCTATAAGGTCGAGATTGCCCCCCAGGGCTCTGGAAACTTCACCAGTATTAGTGATGTAAAGCGGCAACAGGTAGCAGGTGGCCTGATGGATGTGTGGAATACAAATGCAGTACCAGCCGGAGCCTATAGTCTAAGATTAACAGTGGTGGATGTTACGGGTAATTATCCGCCAAAGAATATTTGTGTAATTTCTGTAACCGTTATGCACTAACGGAGGTCGCATTGGCTACACATTCAACTGAACCCCTACTACCCCAGCGGTGCGCTATTATTGTGGGAGCTTCTTCTGGTATGGGAGCCGCCCTGGCTCAAAATTTGGCGAGACGAGGGTTCAGGTTGGGGTTGGTGGCGCGCCGTGCAGAGGAATTGGCGCGGGTGGCAGCCGAAATCAATGCGTCCGATGGCACCCAGGCGTTTATTTATCCCCATGATGTGCGGAACTATGATGCGATTCCAGTTTTATTCCAGAGTATAGTCCGCCAGTTGGGCGGGCTGGATTTGATAGTATATGCTGCAGGTATTATGCCCCAGGTAGCACCCAATGAATATGACTTCGAGAAGGATAAAGATATCCTGGAGGTCAATCTGCTGGGGGCGATAGCCTGGTTGAACCAGGCGGCGGTGCGCTTTGACCGGGCGCAAGCCGGGCATATCGTAGCGATATCGTCAGTGGCAGGTGATCGGGGCCGGTCAGGGAATCCAGCATATTGCACCTCCAAGGCGGCTTTGAACACCTACCTGGAGTCGTTGCGAAATCGTCTAGGACGCAAAGGGGTGGCTGTCACTACCTTAAAACCCGGCCCGATCGATACTCCAATGACCCAAGGGAAACCGGTAGCCGGACGGGTGACATCCATCGACCAGGCAACTGCCCAAATTGTGGCAGCCATTGATCGACGCGCCAACGAAGCATACATTCCGCAACAATGGAAATTTATTATGTATGTCATTCGGCGGATTCCTTCGGTTATTTTTCAAAGGTTAAATATCTGATGAGCGCAATTTCGCAAAAGGATGCGGTCTCCAGTGTACACAATGGAGTACCTGACTCTGCTGCCGGGGAAAGGTCCGCCGGAGTGGCGTTACCGTTAGATCGGTTGGAGAGAGTAGCAGGCTGGGGTATGGCTGTAGGAGGCATGGGCTATGTCTACCGGCCTTCAACCATAGATGGAGTGGCTCAGGTTTTCGAGATTGCCCGCCGCACCGGACGGACGGTAGGTTTGCGGGGTGGTGGTAACAGTTACGGTGACGCGGCGTTGAATTCGGAAAATATTATCCTCGACTTGACCCGGATGAACCGCATTCTAGTGTGGGATCCATCCAATGGGCGGGTTACGGTTGAGCCGGGGGTAACTATCCAGCAGCTATGGCGGTATGCTATCGGTGATGGCTGGTGGCCTCCTGTAGTGACTGGGACGAGTTTTGCTACAGTGGGTGGCTGCGCCGCCATGAACGTCCACGGCAAGAACAATTTTAAAGCCGGTCCGATCGGGGATCATATTCTGGAATTCGACGCTCTGCTGCCAACCGGCGAACATGTTCATTGTTCCAGAGATGGGAATACCGATCTCTTCTATGGGATGATCGGTGGCTTTGGCGCCCTGGGCTGCTTTACCTCCGTGACACTGCAAATGAAAAAGATCTACTCGGGTTGGCTGAACGTGGATGCAATTTCGGTGCCCCATATGGATGGGATGCTCTATGAGCTGGATGCTCGTAAGGGTCAGGCGGATTATCTGGTAGGCTGGTCCGATGCTTTCGCTTCGGGTGAAACTCTAGGTAGGGGACAGATCCATCAGGCTACTTACCTGGCGCCGGGCGATGATCCCTATCCGGCCCAATCACTGCGGATAGAAAGCCAGGAGATACCGGCAAATCTGTTCGGCTTTTTGCCGGCCTCGATTATCTGGCTTTTCATGAAGCCAGTGTTAAATGATTGGGGGACGCGACTGACGAATCTGGCAAAATATATGCAGAGTGCTACGTTGGGAAACCACAAACGATACCGCCAGAGCCATGTGGCTTTTGCATTTTTGCTGGATTATGTTCCCAACTGGAAGCTAGCATATCAACCGGGTGGGCTGATCCAGTATCAAAGTTTCCTGCCACTAGCTACAGCCTCACCTGTCTACCGGGAGATTCTCGCCCGGTCCCAAAAGCGTGGCGTGGTGCCTTATCTGGGGGTAGTGAAGCGTCACAGGCCGGATGATTTTTTGATAAACTACTCAGTGGATGGTTATTCCCTGGCGTTGGATTATAAAGTGACCGGAAGCAACCGGGCCAGCCTGACCGCGCTGCTGAAAGAGTTAGACCGGATCGTGATCGCCGGTGGGGGAAAGTTCTATTTTGCCAAGGATGCGACCCTGCAGGGCGCCACGGTACGCGCATTTCTAGGAGAGGAACGGATCAGAAAGTTCGGAGCGTTGAAAGAGCGTTGTGATCCTGAGTCTTTGCTGCAAACCGATCTTTACCGCCGGTTGTTTGGCGATCAGTAGCCGTTTTTCTTCAGTAACGGCAGGTAAAGATGTAAAAAGCGATTTTTCGAGGTAGTATAGAATAATCCGCGATTGGATCCTCCTATCGTTTGACTCCAGGCAGTCAGGATGTCGCCGGTGGAGCGGACGGCGACGGTGACCGGATTGTCCAGGCCGGGGATATCAGCATCAGTTATCGGTTTGAACGGACCAAAGCTGGTATTTCCTGGCACACGCTCACGCATGACGATGCGCTTATTATCATCACTTCCTTCTGTCCACACCAGATTTATATATCCAAAGCGATCCTGGGCAATCATGGGGTTATCCCCGTCTAAGGCGGGATTCGAGATCAGCGTTCGCTGCAGGAATTGGCTGGAATTGGTGTAATAGACCTGTAGGGGCTGATCAGGAACGTTTTGGACCCATACCAGGTGCAGAACCTCTTTGTCATCTACCATAAGATGTGAGAGGATGCTATCGCCAGGCTCACTGGATAGATTGGTGAGCGGAGCTGTGGCGCCCTGAATTCCGCTTACTCCCCAGGTATGTCCGCGATCGGTAGATTCCATATAGAGAATTTTCCCGTCTTCTGTCCAGACGACGTGGAGCCTCTGCCCGTTGGGGCTGACGGTGAGAAAGGGGCTATCTCCATGTACAGGACCGGCGGTGGTGGTTAGGGGTTTGCAGGTCCGGTTGTCGGGGTTGCTGAGAGGAAAGCTACCCTGGTAGATAGTGTTGCCTTCTTTATTGACATAAAATACCACGTTGTCGTTTAATATTACTAAGGATGGGCTGCCAGCATTGGCATCCTGAGTACAGGTCACATCGGTGTAGAAGCCAGGGTAATCGGTGAAGGGAAGGGCAACCAGGAGGTAGCGATTCGTGCCCTGGTCATAGCGGTTTACGACCAGCAAGGTGCGCCCATTGGGGGCGGCTACAACGGCGGGATCGATGCCGCGGATGGCGTAATCGGGTGGTTGCCAGGTATTGGTCATCATAAAGCTATAATAGATGCTGGGCAAGGTCTGGTCTTCCCAGGCCAGGAAATATTTATTATTGGTGGTAGCAGCAGCTACAACTCCCTGAATTTCGCCTGATCCGGTTAAGATCTGCGGGGTTGACCAGGGTTCCTGAGCGGGTGATTTTCCCGGAGCGGCGCTACTAACCAAGGTTATACCTACCAATACCAGGCAAATCGTAATTGCCAATGCCAGTGCCGGGCGGGCTAGAATGCGCATGTTATGCTCTCAAACGATTTAAAACTGCTTGAAGCCGGTATATATATCGCTTCCTTAGTGGGACACTAGCGATCATAAAAAGGGACCTTCAGCGCTGTATCTGTCATCTACCGCCTGATTGATTCCGGTTGAACTGATATGGAACTATTTACTAAAGCATCATATACACCTTAGGAAGGATTGTCAAGATATCTATTCAACAGCGTGGCGGATATTAGCAATCCGCTTCTGGGTCAGGGGGAGATAGAGAGTATGTAATACAATGGCTGTTGCAGAAGGCAAAGGTGTGGATGAGGTAGTAGCGGTTGCTGTCTGAGTGGCGGTAGATATTGGTTTAGAAGTAGCAGTGACGCTGGTAGTGGCGGTATCCGTGGGGGAAGCTGTAGCGGTGCGAGTGGCGGACGGGGAAGGTGTGGAGGTAGTAGTCACCGAGGGCGTGGCGGTGGGAACGGGCGTTCTAGTGGAGCTAGCGGTAGCGGTGCGAGTGGCCGACGGGGAAGGTGTGGAGGTGGCAGTCACCGAGGGCGTGGCGGTGGGAATGGGAGTTCCAGTAGAGCTAGCTGTAGGTGTGACCGGAGGTGTTGCTGTCGGAACTACTGTAGGGGTAGGTGGTGGTATAGAAGTGGCGGTGAGCGTAGCAGAAGGTGAGGCAGTAGGTACCGAGCTAGCGGTAGGCGTCGGAGTGTTCGTTACTGAAGGAGTGGCTGTAGCGCTGTAGGTAGGCGTAGCGCTGGATGTGGCAGTTGGAGAAGTGGTGGTGGATGGGGTGGCCGAGGCGCTGGCACTGGAGCTAGGAGATGGAGTAGCGCTGCTGGTAGCTGTGAAAGATGGGAGTGCGGTGCCAGTAACTGTGGGCGTCA
Organism: Chloroflexota bacterium; assembly: GCA_009692745.1. GTDB lineage: Bacteria > Chloroflexota > Anaerolineae > Epilineales > SHYO01 > SHYO01. The sequence continues at coordinate 18,849 of SHYO01000045.1, read as the reverse complement.
AGGTGGCGGTGCCGGTAGAAGTGGCGACCTCTGTCAGTGTAGCTGTTGATGAAGCACTGGGTGAAGCAGTAGATGAGGCAGTGGGGGAAGCGGTAGGTGAAGCCGAAGGATTGCTGAGAGTAGTTCGCAAGCTCACCCAAATATCGCTGAACCCATCCTCTCCGATTTGAGAAAAAGTGACGATAGGTGATTGAATCCCCCAGGTGGCGAGAGCCAGGTGAGATTGTAGGCCGCTGCTTGCAGCAAGAATATTTTCAGGAAGGGACCAAGCTCCCTCTCCATCACTCCAATAGCGATACTGGAGACTTTGTGACAGGACATCGGTATCATCGATCCAGGCCAGGTGCTGGTCTTGCCCTGCTCCAGTGAAAATTGCCGGCTGGATAGCACTACTGTTTAGGGGAGTTAAGGCAGTCGCCGGGCCCCAGGTATTAGAGGAGAACATACGGTGAAAGATTTGGCTACCCATGCCATTGTGCAAATTCTGCTCCCATAAGGCATGTATGGTGGTGCCAGCCTGGCCCATATTGACCTGTCTGGCATTACCATCTGCGGCATTAGAAATTGCGGCAGGTAAGGTCCATGAACCTGTGGAAGAATCACGGATGGCAACGAATATCTGGCTATTGCCTGAGAGCAGATCCGCCGCTTCCCAGGCTACATAGATTCCTCCGGCTTCGTCGCTGGAAATGGCAGGTGTCTGTCCGTCCATGGAAAAAGGGATGGGCGCATAAGCCCAATGGAAGCCATCGGTGGAATCACCAACTAGAATTTGTTTGGTCCCGGATATTTGGCTGGTCCAAGCTACCCAGATATGACCATCAGGGACAACTATAAGCGCAGGCTCCGTTGCAGAGGTGCTACCCGAAGAAATCGCTTGGTCCAGGCCCCAACCCGAGCTTGACCAATGCTGATAACGGATTTCATCACCAGCAGCGGAGGTGGTGTGCCAGACCATATGAATACCCCCGTCCTTATCGGCAGCCACGGCGGTGGAGTCTCCAGTAGCTGCGAAGGTGGGGGAGAGCCAATCTCCAGCCGAGGATGGAGAAACCAGGCTAGAGTTGTGATAGATAAAACCATTCTCTTGAAAAAAGATATGGAGCTGTCCATTTGTATCCATAGCCAGAACTGGCCAGTCTGAATCCATACCGGCAGTCTGTGTAAGATTATAGGGAGAGTTCCAACTCGATTGAGCGCTAATAGATGGTGTGACAGTAATGGAGAAGATCGTGCTACGTCCCAATATGATACCGATAGTCAGGAGAAATGCTGCTGCAACTAGCCGGTTGAGATGCATAAGTCAAATCTAAACCGTAAATATCCATGTTTTTGGAAGCGCTTTTGCATGAAAATGGATAATTTACTCTCGTAGGTTATCGTTCGACAACGACACGCTGAGCATAGTAGCTGGCGTTGGGCTGGATTACTACAGCAGTGATGGTGACTTTGGCACCTGCTCGAATTCGCCCCCTGGCCTGGTTAATTAGAGTCCGGTCATCCACCTGAACGTTGACGACCGGCCCTTTGGTGACTTGCACTTTCCATGTGCCGTAGAAACCTACCGTTGGCAGATCCCGGATAGTGACGCTGATCTTGACCGTAGGCGGAGGAATTGAGCTAATTCGGATGCTTTCGGCCACCAATACCTGGTTGACCTGTAGAGTGGCGGTGACTTCGGCGATGGCGGCAATTTGAGGATGACCATCAATCTGAGTGCCAGGCTGGACAACCACACTATGTTGGCCTATTACCCATACCCCATTATTCTCCGGTGATGAGAAAGAGATAATAGGACCTTCAAAGTGAAATATTGGCAGAGCAGCGGGTAAGTCGATTCTTACCTGGCTGGCGAGAACAGTGCCTGAAGGATCGAGGACGCCGTGTACGGTGGCCCACAAGCCGTTTTGGGGGGCCATATTAGCCGGATTGAGCAAAAGTATCCATCTCCCCTGTAGAAAGATGTGGCGAGCATCCAAGACCTGTTCAATAGGGCCGCGGATGTCTATCGAAGTGGGAGGGGGCGCAGGAGTAATGACTATGGCATCAGCTAGCAGACCAACTGGCTTCGAAACCACCAGAGCGCTCACCTGAACAAAGTCATTAATTCTGGGAATAATACCGCTAGGGCTGATGACAGTGTGGCTGTCTACCGTGACGGTGTATGTGCCGATACCCCATAGACCATAGAAATTGCGATCTGCCGGCAGATCGACGATATAACCCTGGAGGCGGACATCCGGGGTAGGTGAAAGAGGAATTGGGCCGAGGGTGGCAGAAACCCGGCATCCTTGTATAAAGGTAACTACAATAGCTGTGGATTGTGGGGTTACATTTTGGGAAAATTCGAGCCGCAAATGGCCGCTACTGCGACCGTCCAGCCGAAAGGGTTCCTTGCCAGATGGCATCAGCGTTACCGGTGAAACGTTAGTCGAGCCTTGCCAGATGGTACGGTCATCTAGCTGGATGGAGAGGAGAGGATTAGAGGCAGGGTTGGACCACACAATTTGAATGGTGCGGATATCGGCAGGATTATTCCCTTGATTCTTCAGCGGGAGATCCAGGTTTTTGCCGTGGTCTTGCAGTTCTTCCCCTTCGATTTTGCAGGTGGTTATCACCGGTTGGACCGTAGTGAAATACAAATTACATCCGGGGCTAAACCGGGCGTCGATTGAGTACGGGCCTGTTCTGGCAGAACGCTCAAAATCCAGACGCAGTTGGTTTTCCCCGGGGGAAATCAGAGGAAACGCGAGGCTGAGATTAATCGTAACGGGAGCGGTGGCAGACAGTGTGGCAGAAACCACGGCCTCATTCAGACTAATCCCTGTCAAAGCGCCGTTGGATTCTGGCCAATTCACCACCAGGGAAGCCAGACTGGTACTGATATCTTGGTTGCTTTGGATTGTAAGGAATGCAGACCTCTCGCGGGTTTCGAATTCGCTGCTAGTCACATTGCAAGCAGGGGGTGAGACCAAGCGAGAGATGATCACAGGACAGGCATTGGTGAAGAGTACTATGATTTCATAGGGGGCTTGAACTACCGGCCTCTCGAATTCGAAAATCAGAATGGCCTTTTGCCCGGTTGCCAGAGTGACCGGGGGATTGGCAGGGATCGGGATCGTTATTACTCCACCGGGGAGATTGCCGGTCCAGAGGCGACTAGTCCCCAGATTTACCGAGCGCAGCCCTCCGTTGTCCAAAGGCCAGACTAGCCTGATAGAAGCAAGTATGGCGTCTGAGGAGCCTTCATTGGACAGGACTAAGCTGACAATTTTACCTGCTGGGATGAGAGATTGTCCTATGATACTGCAGTTAGTGGGAAGATTGTCAAGTGTGAAGTTCAAGGAAGGGCAAGCACCGGCGAAAATCAAAGTTCCGCGTGGTCCTCTCTGTAAATCCCCGCCAAAACGGAGCCTTAGGGTGTTAAGAGAGGTGCTAAAAAATGTGCGGTCAGATTCCGAGGCGCTGGAAAGGTTAAGTAAGGGAGCGGGGCCGTTGATCTCTCCGCTCCATACCCGCTTACCGTTAAGATCGATTTCCAGTAGCGGTACAGCATCGGCCCACTGCAAACTAAGGTATTGTAGCACAGTTTCTGAACCATCATTTTGGATTAATAGGTATAGATCAGGTCCATTAGGTTGAATCCCGGCAATCTTAAGATTGCAAGCCAGGAGAGAGATATCGTCTGTTGGGATCTTACTATCTATTGGGGGAGTCTGCAAGCCGGTAGATGTGCCTGCTAAGAGAGGCACATCAGGAAAAGCTGCCTGGGCCGATCTCGGGTGGGTATCTCCTGAGAGATGGAATCCAAAGTTAAATATAAGGACGAGGATCACCGCATAGATGGCGAGGAATTTCTGCCCCAATCCTCTGTTGGCTGGGGTATCAAAGGCTACAGCAACTGGGTGGAAACTGATAATCTTTGCAATTGATGCCGAAAGATCTATTAACCGAAGTTGTTTCAACCTCCGTCTAGGGAATCTCACTCTATCTACTCCTGGCCTCTCCTATTAGTTTAAGGTATGCGAGTGCCCGTAGGGGTTCGGCAGAACAATACGGGTTGCACTGGGTGTAATAGTCTCGCTGGGCTCAGGAGCGGGACCATGGGTACCTATGGGCACCGATGTAGCCGTTGGCGTTGTGTTTGGTGAGGGGCCAGGTGTACTTGTCACCAAGGGGGTCGCCGTCGGATCGGGAATGTTCGTGCTCGTAACCACAGTTGTCGCAGTAAAACTAGGTACTGGCGTCGAAGTCCGTGTTGGTGGAGGGGTGGCTGTGGGAGGGGGACTAACTACCCGGATTCTGGTAGCCTGAATACTGTTATCATCCGACAAAATACCCTCTCCCTCAACAATAGCCCCCACTGCAATTGTTCCTTCTACGGTTGTGCTGCTTGTTTTATGAATGATTTGGTTATTGACATTTAGGTCGTCACCATTGAGGGAACTCACGCGTCCTTCAAAGTTACGTTTTTGTATAGGTGAATTTACATTTATGCGCGTGGCAATGAGCCTTCCGTCGGATGTGCGCTCATAATCTATGTCGGCAAATTTGCCACGCTGTGGAATTCCAGTAATCTCTGTTAATGAATTTACCTCAAAGCGAGTGCTATTGATAACCCAATAACTATTAGTGAAATCTTCAATTGTCCCCCGCAGATGACCGCGCTCAGCAGGTGGTGGCGGCGGCGGATTCTCAACGGTAACAGATTCTGCCGTCAAATTACCATTACTATCTTGTCGACCCTGGACCACAGCCTGTCGACCACTTTGGATGTTGCCCTGGATAACCGTTTCGGACGTAATGGCAAAACGATTTCCAGCGACAACAATATAACCATCCCCAGAGCTTTCGATTAACCCGGCGATGCGTATGAGTGGTAAGCGAACCGGCGGCAGCAGGGTGGCGGTGGCTTTCACAACGCGGGTGGGGGAGAGCGTTGGTTCCAATGTAGGTGTATGGGTTGGAACCAGGGTTGGGCTGGTTTGCGCGGTTTGTGCGATTACCGGCGGCGGAGCCTGGGGCGTCTCGATAGTGGTTGCGGGGATAGGGCTAGGTGTGGGCGTATTGGGCCTGGAGGTAGGAGAAGAAGTGGATGTCACAGTAACAACTATCGGGGTTATCGAGGGTGTAATCGTGTTTGTAATCAGGACAATTATTTTGCCATTAGCCACGATATCAATACTCTGGGCTATAACTACGCCGGTCCGCGAAATGCCACGGACTATAGCCCGGTCACCAATCCCAGGTTGGCCGATGATCGCCGTGCTGCTATTTACGCTGACTTTGAGATTGCCTACAACCCAATCCCCGACCCAAGAGCCGGGTACGATGCCAGACAGTTGCTCAATTATTCCCTCGAATTCTACCGAGGTTTGCCTGCCAGCTTCAGTAACCTGTTGGACATCCTGGAGAGCTTCTTCCCGAATTTTTTGGCGCAATTCTTCACGCCGTCCCGGATCGATAGTTAAGACGACCTGCACCTCTTTAGTAACCTGTTTTACAGGGTAGAGAGCATCACCCGGAAGGGTATCGGCTGAAACAACCACGGCTCCCTGGTAGGCCAACACAAGCGCCAAAATAGTGGCGAAGGCGCCGGCCAAAAGCCGACCATATTGCGGGATATGCCATCCGGTAAAAAGACCACTGATGGCAGTCCGTAGAGCTTTCGCGTTAAATCGCGATCGATACGATGAAAGCTGGGAGACGGAGGAGGGATCTGGCGCATGAACGAAGCCGTTCGTAGGCTGTACTTGCGGGATACCCAATTCCTGAGCAGATTGCAAGAATGCCTGGAGGCCGGCTGCTTTGGCTGGCTGTGAAAATGGGGGGGCCTCATTGAGTACCTGGACCAATAAATAGGTCGAAAGTACTTGTTGTAGCTCGTGCTGATGATCGGGATAGTCAGTTAGGCACGCAGCTAAAGGTTCGCCGTATTGCAACCGCTCGATGCAGATGTCGAGAATGTCGTCAAACTCGCCACCTGGATTAATTTCAGTAGGAATCACGCTTCCTGTTCCTCCAAGACCCGTCTGAGAGAGGCCAAAGCCCGGTGCTGCAATGCCTTGATTGCACCTTCTGTTTTGTCCATCACCTGAGCTACTTCCAGGTTGCTAAGGCCTTCCATATATTTGAGTACGATGACCTGTTGCTGATCCTCAGTCAAGTTCCTCAGGGCGGATCGGAGCTTCTGTTGGGTCAGACGCTTTTCCACGACACTTAAAGGGCTACCTTCGGTTGAGACAATCCTTTCGTCCAACTCTAATACTTCCCGCTGGGGCTTGCGGCGAAAATGATCCACTACTAAGTTGTGAGCGATGCGGTAAAGCCAGCCTGATAAGGACGTGTGCCAACCGGCTGAAACACGAACCGCTTCAAGCATTCTTATGAAAACCTCGGCAGATAGATCTTCAGCTAACCGCTGATCGCCCACACGCACATAGATATAGTGGTATATCCGATCAGCGTATAGATCGTAGATCTCCCCTAATTCTTTTTGATCGATTCTCGCAGTCTCATTCACTAATGCGTGCTCCGCAAGTGACTGCAATTCTGATGACGAGCCTTAAGTACAATGGATACGGCAAGCCCGCTAGCTTTGGCACGGAATTAACAGTTTGCGGTGGTTTCAGCCTGTTTTCCATATGGTGTTAAGGTTCCATAGTCTCTCTAGATGCATAGAATCTCAGTACAAGATGGCAGATTGCATGGATAAATAGGTTTACTAAACGATAGTACACGCCGGATAGATGGTTAATCCGGCGTGCAGAGATTTTTCGATTACTCTTTCAGATTTACGGTAGAGATGATCCAGTAGGAGGCCCCCCGCCAGATGATGTTGTTCCGGTAGCCGTAGCAGTTGATGTGCTGGTAGATGTGCTTGTGCTGGTTGCCGTAACAGTAGCCGTACTGGTACTCGTATTGCTAGGCGTCGGTGACCCGGTTGTTGTGACTGTTCGACTTGGAGTAGGGGTCCGCGTCTGGGTTACAGTTGGTGGCGTTCCCCCCGGTGTTACCGTTGGCGTATCCGGCCTAGGGACAATCAACGGTGTTGGTGTAGCTGTGCTGGTAGGCGTCACAGTTGGTGTTGGGCTAGAGATAAGATATTTTACTGCCAGGCTGTATGGATGGCTCTGAGTACACGTTTGGTTCGGTGTAAAGATTAGAGCGTAATAGGTGCCAGTGACAGCAGGTGTCCAGGAGATGCGTTCGTCGGCATTCACATTAGTCGACCGGGCAAGTTCGTTCTGAGATGGTCCGTAGAGATAGAGGTCGTAATCCGTATAGTTAGGTATATTCCATAGGTAGACATCGAACGGCACTCCCGGGATGGTGACATTGAACCAATAGTAATCGAGATCCTGCGACGAGACGGAACAGTTCCAGAGAAATGCTTTATATTCCACATCCGGTTGGAGCGGGCCGTAAGCCGATAGGAAAGTATTGTTAGGTTCGTAATAATCTTTGCCTAAAGTAGGTGTCGGCGAGGTCGTCGGTGTCGGCGTAATTGTACTTGTCGAGGTAGAGGACGACGTCGGTGTACTAGTTTCCGTAGGTGTATTGGTTTGCGTGGCTGTACTGGTCGTCGTTGGCACCGGAGTGCGCGTGATGGTCGCAGTAGGAATGATCTCGGTCATCGTGATCTCGTAATCATTGCCGGGCGGGCTATAACCTGAGGTATCTCCATTAGTAATCTTGAGCAACGCGACACCCGAGACCGGAGCCTCGAAGACCAGGACGTTATCTCGCCCACTCCCTTCACCCGTGAATTTGCGGCCGTTCAGATCGACCTCAAGTTTGACCAGGACGCGACTGCCGCCGTTCTGGCTCTTGACGGTATAGATGTGCCCGGCGATTACGGAGAAGACCGCCCAGTCCACATCGTTAGCTGGGTAAAAGGTACGCTTTTGGATTTCAGCCACGCCGAGACTCGGTGGGTTCAGATCATCAGGCTCGTACTTATCCAATGGATTGGGTGTGGGTGTGATGGTAACTGTGGCTGTAAGACGCGGCGTCCCGGTTGCTGTAGGGGTATTAACCGTGATGGCCAAAGTGGCTGTGATGTTGGCCGTAGATGTGAATTGTACACTGGGCCGGAAGGCGGTGGCAGTCATCGTAGCCGTGGCGGTAATCCCTCCGGTTGGTGTGATTCCAACAGTTACTGTAGGAGAGATGACGGTAGGTGCCTGTGGGCGAACGATCGTCGTGCATAAAGGGCAAAGGCTATCCTGCTGGTAAACCGCCTGCCGTATATCCTGGACCGGTATTTCATAAACTTTAACAACGCGCTTATCCCCTACGAGTCGGCTTTCGTGCGGATAGAAGACGTAATACTTATTATTGGCCTGGTACAATAAGCGCAGGCAGTCGTAGCGCATTGTGCCTGCAGGAACTCCCTGGGTGACCGGCGGGATGGCGGCGTTCAGTGCCAGGGGATGCTCGGTAAGCAGACTGACCGGCGCGAAAGGACCTCCGTTGCACATATCGCCTTGGGCTTGAATGGAGCCGGTCTGCGTCAGGAAGGTCGGTATGAGTAACAACAGCGCGGCTGTGGTGGCCCAGGCCACACGACGGGTGCGTGTACTTACCGGTTGTGGTTGGGTCAAGGGCCACCGGCGGAACCCTAAGATAGCCTCCTGGAATTGTGGATATTGGGCCGGATCTACGGCATGGAGCCATAGGGTGAAATAGCGGAAAGCCAGGTAAAGGGGCCCAGCCATCAGCGCCAGTAAGCCAAATTGGATAAAGGCCTGGTTTTCAGGCGAAAGGTTTAATCCCTCGCGCAAGATGCGGAAGCCTGTGCTGGCGGGCAGGGCGTTGGTAGTCAGGAATGTCCAGATCGATGCCACCCGTGGGAAAAGGATTTGAAAGGCCGCCAGGTATCCCAGGAAGAGGGCGAGGATGATGCCCCAACGGTAGCGCTCGTCGCGTATGCCGGAAAGGAGGCGATCACCCAAGAAGATAAAGCCAAAGGGCACGACCAGTAGGATGCCGGCTATGATGAGAGCATATAAAAGCAGCAGAGGCAGCATTAAGAGGAAAGCAAAACTCTGCCAAACGACCTGGATACCCTTGGAAAGGTAGTCGGGAGAGAAAAAGCCCTGGGTGCTGGGGATGCCGAAAGCCTGGTAGTAACTGTTGCTGTAGAGTACACCCCAAAAGTATACTAGAGCGGCTGCTAATCCGGCGGTGGCAGCCAGGGCCGCATTGGAGGCTCTGAACTGCCAACCGGCTAGTGTAATGGTTGTGCCTGTAGATACAGGAGCTCCAGGTAGAGGTGTGTTGCCCATACTGGGGGGCATAGTATTAGTAGCCATGTCTGCAGAGGCCAGATCAGCGCCCTGCAGGTTAGTATCAGCCATCTCGGTCCACCAGAGGCGGGCCTGGCGCAAATCGGCACGGTTCAAGTTGGCTGCAGACAGATCCGCCCAACGCAAATCGGCACGCTGAAGGACCGACCAGGAAAGGTTGGCCCGGCGCAGATTAGCCCAACGCAAATCTGTATCCAGCAAGTTAGCGCGGGAGAAATTGACTCCGTGAAGATCCAAGCCCGATAAATCGGCTCCGGAAAGATCATGGCCCGATAAATCCAGACCATCGGATCCCTTATCTTCTATTAGCTGTATAATTGCGTCTCGGTCCAGAGGCATATCTGCTCCTGTGGTCTTGATTGCTTTCAGGTGCATTATAACATTGATACTTGAGAGGCGCAATTCCAAATAATAAGCCAGAAATATCTATTTTTAGATGGAATTCGTGTGGCACAAATCGTGACATAACTGGGAATGTCCCCCCACTGGTGGAAAACCTTGCTTTGTGGTGTTCTGAGGTAATATAGAATGTTGCATTAAGTGAGAGTTGTACTAAATAGACAAGATGCCCGTTGACATACAAGGGTAGTCGCTGTAAGATAGCAAGAAAGCAGAGTTTTTGATTATATTAGTCGAGAAGAGCAATTTATAGATGATCCGACGGGAATTGCTGGAATATGCCAGTAGTTTCATGTTGCTAACGGTGATTACAGTCACCATCAGCATGATGGTCATGGCGGGCCTATTTTATCTTGGCCCAAGAGCCGCGACGCTGCTGGCTTTCGGAGGGAAATCAATCGCAGCATCTACCAGTACGCTAACTTCAGTAAGTAGTTCCACCGTAATACCCGCATCGCGGGCTAAGGTTGATGAAGTTGAAGTTCAGGTTACATTAGAAGCTCAGGCAGGAATAGTACAGGAATCAACCGTCCAGGCCGTGAAGGGGAAGATCGGCATAGTAGCAGGCCATTGGAAGAGCGATTCTGGGGCGGTTTGTCCGGATGGGCTGCAAGAGGCACAGATTAATTTGTCCGTGGCACAAAAAGTTGTGTCAGCATTGATCTCCCGGGGTTACAGCACCGAACTACTGGCCGAATTTGATCCACGCATCAGTGGATTTGTGGCTGACGCCTTTTTGTCTATCCATTCGGATTCCTGTGTCACGAATGTGTCGGGGTTTAAGATATCCCGCTTTAGTCTGAGCAAAAATCCCACTGTGGACGATCGCCTGGTGAACTGTCTGTATACAGAATATGGGAAAGCCACCGGTCTGCCGCGCCATGAGGCAACCGTAACTTTGAATATGTTACATTATCACGGATTGCGGGATAAATCACCGGAAACGCCTGGCGCTATTATTGAGCTGGGTTTTCTGGGGAGCAATCGCGATGTGCTTACGGGTAAACAGGATGTAATAACTAATGGCTTGGTCAATGGTCTCACATGTTTTTTGCAGATATCAACGGCGCCCTAGTCGCCAGATTCCTGCCGCCCCCTTTTAGGGTTCTCTCCAATTCAACCAGCCAGTAACCACACCTACTAAACTCAAGAGGATCAGAACCAATCCGAGCAGTAAGCCCAGGGGTTTTAAGCCCAATGCGCCAAGGTATGCGGCTATGAAACCGGCAGCAGCAAAACCGGCAACTAGATTCGCGGCGAGCCTGGGCCGATACCGCGCGCCGTGCCAGATGCGGCGAATGCCCAACAGAGTGGCCAGGCCGGCCAGGCCGCCAACAATGGCTGCTGAGAAGAGTGGCGAGAGAAAACGCCAGACGACGGCCGAGTATTCATATTCCATGATACCAACCTTATTGAGGCAAATATCTGCATTGCATGATCACTATGGGGTCCGGCCGAGTACGTAATCCAGGATAATTCTATCCGTGAGTTCTTCGACGGGAGCGCGGTCGTCGGTAAAGATGGGACCGGACACGGGGGAAAGGCTAATATTGCCCAGGGTCCGGCCCGCCACATTACGCAGATAAGGATTCTGCAGCTTGACAACATTGGTTTCGAAGTCTGATAGCTGGGAGGAGCGGATGGTGGCGACCACGATACTATTGATGCTATCCTGGGAGTCTATGACGTAGACGCTGGGGAAGACTTGATGCATGGTAGCGGCCAGAGCATATACCAACCTGAAGTCGGTTTCGGTGCGGCCCACGTTGATGGCAACTGTACCATTAGGTGTGAGATGGTTTCGCACTTCTTGGAAAAACTCGACGGTAGTGAGATGGAAGGGAATGTAGGGTTGAAGGTAGGCATCGATGGCAATTACGGTATACCGGTCCTTTGACAGATTTAGCCATGTGCGACCGTCTGCAATGTGGACATTGAAATTGGGTTCATTCATGGCAAAAAATCGGCGGCCGGCATCTACCACTTCGGGATCGATCTCTGCACCGTCAATAGCAATAGGTCCGTATACCTGAGTATATTCTTGGGCTACGGTGCCCGCAGCCGAACCGATGAGGGCCAAATTCTTTACGTCGCTTTCTTGAACACCGGGTGCAAAGAAGGGCGAGATTAGAAAGAAATCCCAGATACCCCCGGAGAGGATTTGTTGGGGATTGTAGCTAGAATGGGTACCCTGGCCCTCGTTCAGGAGGAGCAAGGTATCATTACCCTGTTGGACTACCTGAATATATTGATAGGGTGAATCCTTTTCGAAAATCAGATTGCGGGCACTCTTTATGGTGGTGAGTTGAGCGAAAAAGCCAGCACCCAGGATCAACAAGATTAAAACAGCATAAAGAGGGACGAGCCGGGATCGCAATAGGATGGCACCCAGTAAAGCGGTGCTGAGTAGGGTCAATGCAAAGAAAAGAAATGTAGCCCGTGTGCCGATTTGGGGGATCAAGATCAGTACCGGCAAGAATGTGCCTACGATACTTCCCATGGTGGAAATGGCATATAGCCTGCCCACGAGGTGGCCGGATTGTTGAATATCCGTTAGTAAGAGGCGTATAGCAAAAGGTGAAATACAACCTAACAATAGGACCGGTGGGGCGAACAATAGGATGACGGAAAAAAGGGCTCCTAAGAAAATACCGGCGTTAAGTGTGGCAAATCCTTCCAAAGAGGCACGTAAAATCGGCTGGGACACTAATGGGATGAGGCCAATCCAAAAGCCGGCCCAGGCCAGGATCTGAAAAAGGTTAGACTCCTGGGGAGAACGATCGGCCCATTTCCCGCCGAGGTAATATCCGGCAGTTAGATAGAGAAGGACCATGCCGATAAGAATAGCCCAAATGATGAGCGAGGTGCCAAAATAAGGGGCAAGGAGCCGAGATGCGCTCATTTCTATCCCCAGGGAGGCCATACCCCCTATGAATATCACGAGAATGACGAGCCAGTTGCGCAACCTACGAATCCTCCTCGTTCAGAAGCCGACAAAAGCTATCAATATAAAAGTTTAACGGAATTGAGGCAGCCATTGTGCCTGTTGTTCCAGCATTTCTTCGACCATATCATGGATTTGGGGCAGGGTACACACGGCGGCCGTGAGCGGATCTAGAGCCACAGCATGGAAGACGGCCTCCCGGTTGCCACTGAGGGCCGCCTCGACAATCAACTCCTGTACATTAATGTTAGTGCGGTTGAGCGCAGCTAATTGAGGGGGCAAGTCGCCTATGCCAGTAGGCTGGACACCATTGCCGTCTACCAGGCATGGAACTTCGACACAACAGCCCTGGGGAAGGTTGTCGATGAGGTGATGGTTAGGTACATTGCCATTGATACGGGTAGGTTCATGCTTCTCCATAGCTTCCATGATATAGGAGCCATACTCATGGGTGCGTTGGGTGGGCAAAGGTTTGTCTCCGGCGATCAATTTCTGGAAGTCTTCGCGGGCATAGGGTTGCCGGGCCAGACTGTGGCGTAGATAACCGCCAGTACGACCGAAGTCGAGCCAATTGCTGCGCTGGTCCTGGAAGCGCGGAACCAATTCTTCCTCGACCATACGGGCATCCTTCCGGAAATAGGGCAGATACTCGCTGGCATGGCCACTAGATTCGGTTACGAAGGCGCCGAAGTATTTCATAATCTCGATCCGCACAGGTTCTTGAGCGAAAACTTCGGGCTTTTGAATGGCTTCCCAAATTTTGGGATATAAATCCTCTTTGCCACGGCGAAATTCAAGGTACCATGCCTGGTGATTTATGCCGGCACAAAGGTAGATGATTTCTTCGTAGGGTACATTAATCCATGTAGCCAGCATTTCACTCGTGCCTTGCACGCTATGGCACAATCCGACGCATGGCCGGCCTGTAGCCGCGTCTATAGCCCAGCAGTTCGCTGCCATAGGATTGACATAATTTAATAAAAAAGCATCAGGAGCCAGATCGTCTATATCGTAACACAAATCCACGAGAACTGGTATGGTACGGAGCGCACGGAAAACGCCTCCCGGACCGAGGGTGTCACCGACACATTGTTCGATCCCATAGCGCTGGGGTATTTCAATGTCTAGAGTATAAGCATCGAGGCCACCTTGCTGGAAAGTAGTTACTACATAGTCGGCGTCTCGCACAGCCTCACGGCGATTAGTGGTGGCTTCCAGCCGTGCCTTCAATCCGCGCTGGTCGATGATGGTTTGGACCAGGGCCTTTGCCTGGTTAAGCCTTTCAGGGTCTATGTCCATTAGGGCGATGGTGCTTTCCTGTAGGGCGGGGGTAAGCAGAATATCGCTACACAAGTTACGGGTGAAGACCACACTCCCCGCGCCAACCAGGGTGATTTTAGGCATCTGATGAATTCTCCTCGTGACTGATAGGTAAATCGGATTTGCGAATCGATAGGGCCTTCCACCAACTCAGACGGATATCAGTGGCAGGGGATAGCCTTATAGCTGGTTGACGGTGTAGCAGGAAGCGCTTAGAATGCGTGCTATGAATGCACAGTCCGTTCCACTACAACAACCCAGTCCGGCCCTACAGTCCAATTCCGATCCGGGCGAAGCTGGCCGGCGGATCATTGCGCCGCTTACGTGGCCTCTGGTTCTGGTATTGATGGCCTACCTAGGTATGGCCTGCGCCTATGCTTTTGGGACACCCCCGTGGCAAGTTCCAGATGAACCTGCCCATTACAATTATATACGGACTCTTGGCGATATGCGAGCATTGCCTGTTTTGGAAACGGGAGATTACCCAGCAGTATACATGGAGACGTTAAAGAGCCAGCGCTTTCCCCCAGATCTGCCGATTGACACCTTACGGTATGAATCATATGCGCCCCCATTATACTACATTGCCGCAATACCTATCTATTGGATGCTTCAGTCCCTGCCAGTGCGGCAGCAGGTGCCCTATTTACGTCTGTTTTCGATATGCATTGGTGTTCTGGGGTTGTGGCTTGGATATCAAATTATCTGTGCTATTTTTCCTGGCGATCCCATATTACCCTGGGCGGTGGCAGGGTTGAGTGCCTTCGTGCCAATGCACCTAACTATGACGGGAGCGATCAATACTGATTCCAGCGCAGAAGTTATCTTACTGGCCTTAACCTGGGTATGTATCCTTCGCCTAAGAGATATGCTTTCTGTAGGAAAATATTGTCTACTGGGGGGGATTTTACTCGGATTGGCTTTTCTCACTAAGGGTACGATCTATACTTTGCCTGTTTTAGCAGTAGGGACTGAGGTGTTGCATTGGTGGATCCAGGGCAAGGTGGATTGGAGCCAGTCCATAAAAGTGTTGGGGGGTATAGCGCTAATTGCGATAGCTATTTCGGGAATTTGGTTTGGCAGAAATTTGTTAACTTACCAGAATATGGACTTGTTCGGCACTAAGCGGCATGATGCAGTGGTGGTAGGGCAGGTACGTACATCTGAGTGGCTCGCTCAGTATGGGTTACGAGGGGTATTGCAGCGCGGTATGGACACGACTTTCCGCAGTTTTTGGGGCATTTTTGGCTGGATGGGGGTGCCAATGGAAGATCGGGTATACCGCGTGCTGTTGCTCTTTAGCGGGCTAGGGATCGGCGGATGTGTGGCGTACCTCGTCAATGCCTGGCGAGGACGTTCGCGACTGCAACAGATGCAGGTGGCTGGGCTGTGCTTGTTGGCTCTTTCCGTATTACTGACTCTTGCGATCTACCTGTGGTATAACCTGAGTTTTGTACAGCACCAGGGGCGGTATCTTTTTCCCAGTTTAATCGCTATTATGACCTTTTTTGCTCTCGGCTGGCGGCAAATTCTACCACGCTCTTTGGCAAAGGTTGGATTTGGTTTAATACTTGTGGGATTGTTTGTGCTGGATGGGTATAGTCTGGTACGGTATATTATACCGTTTCTGTAGGTGAAAATACAAAAGCAAAGCGGTATGTTTTTCACAATCCGGCCTCTTTGAGTGCTTGCACCCTAAGATCCCCGATTCCCAGCCTTGCTGCCCACTGGCGAAGATAGACCTGGTCCAATTCCGAGCCCTGGACCTTTAATACTGCCTGGACATCCAACCACTGGCGCTCAGAAACCTCGCCTCCCATTTGAAACCAAACGAGCTTTTGCACAATTATGTCTTCAGGGCTGGCAATGCGGATCTGCTGGGTTGGAGGATCATCCGTCCAGATGATGCGTGCGCGCGCCTGTGCGCTCTCATCAAAGGGGCGTGGGATGGGTACGAAAATGTCTACCTTGAACATAGTGGGATAATAGAAGAGATTGAATGATCCTCGGCGCTGGATCGCTTCCTGGATGGCTTCCTCATCGGCATAGTAACCCTGGGGGATTAGCTGCGCAACGAACGGGGCAACATGAGCGGTTTCCAGGAAAGCTACAATATCGGCGTCGTTGGTGGTACGGGCAAAGCTCCAGGCAGTAGACGCCACTGATCCCCCAATATGGTAGGGAACCCGGAGATCCTCCAGGGCTTGCACCACTGGCATGAGAGCATTTAGGACATCATCCGGGATCATTTAGATTGGTGGTTTGCCAGCCAAACCCGTACCGGGGCGACGACGGCCGGGCCATAGATGAATTCTGCCCATAGCAGGCGGACTTCCTGCTCGGGCAGATCGGGGTGGCGGGCGCGGAATTGCCGCCAGGCCAAACGGCGTGTACTGCCTGTCAAGCTGTTCATGATCTGAAGGCGCCGCGTGGGTGTAAATTTCCTGACGCCTGCTATCAGAATAGCTTCAGCGGCACTACTGGTATCCGGGCTTTGAGTGTGATAAGTCATGATGAAATCATACTAAACTTGGGAAGGCAAGTCAATTTTCCACTCCAGGGCAATCGCATCTCACCTATCCTGGCCCCTTGACTTCTACAGAACATTCCAATAGGATAACGTTGAGATGGGGGGCTTACCCGCATTAGTTCGAGACAGTGCAGGCAATGGATGTGTGGCTCCCAACACTTGTGGCACATCTCCCTGGCACACAAAGGTAAGTTATTATGAGGCATGAATGGCAAAACCCGATTATGAAATTGTGATTGTAGGCGCCGGCCCGGCGGGCCTTTCGACGGCACTCCATTTGCAGCGGTTGCAACCCGAACTTTTGCCGGCGACTCTGGTTTTGGAGAAGGTGAGTCATCCGCGGACTAAATTGTGTGGTGGCGGGCTCTCGTGGCGAGCAGAGAGGGTGTTGCGGAACCTATCGCTGGAGTTGGCAATACCTAGCTTTCCCGTCCACGAGGCACACTTCGTTTTCCGGGGACAGACAATTCGTTTCCAGGTAAAGGATATGTTACGCATCACCCGGCGCGATGTGTTTGATGCGGCTTTGGCAGATGCGGCACGTTCACGGGGTGTGAAGCTACAAGAGAATACCCCTGTTCTGGGATGGAAACGGCAGGGAGAGTATATCCTGGTGCACACACCTGAGGGGGAGTTGACCACCAGGGTGTTAGTAGGGGCCGACGGAGCCAACGGTACTGTGCGGTTGGGTATGGGATTACCGGAAAAACCGCGGGTCTCGCGGCTCATGGAGATTCTAACACCCGCTGATGATCAAACCCTGCCTGAGTATCGGAACAATACGGTAGTCTTCGATTTCTCCTGGGTGCCAAATGGTGTACAGGGATATTATTGGGATTTCCCCTCCTATGTGAAGGGACGTCCTTTTATGAACCGCGGCGTTTTTGATAGTCGTGTAGTACCCCAATTGCCTAAAGGGGCATTGAAAGATAGTCTCATGGCTGCATTGGAGCAGAGGGGTATATCTCTGAACCAGCACTCTCTGGAAGGCCATCCGGAACGTTGGTTTGATCCTAGTGCTACTTATAGCCAACCACAGGTTTTGTTAGCTGGGGATGCTGCCGGGATTGAACCATTGATGGGGGAGGGGATTGCTTACGCTTTACAATATGGCGAGGTGGTATCTCAGGCGCTGGCGGATGCCTGGCGTTCCGAGGATTTCAGATTTGTGGATTACCGGGAGCGTTTACTCAAGCATTCCGTGGGTCGAAGCCTAACTTTGAAGACCCGGTTGGCGCATTTTGCCTACGGAGGGTTGCGGTGGTCTCCGGTGATGCGTCTATCGTGGATGATAGTCAACCTGGTTTTCCGTTTATCCTTGATTAAGATGCATCGCTTTAATTACTTTTGGACCAGGTAGGCAGCTAAGCTTGTTTATGTAACCTCTCAAAAGAGGAGATAATAGAGAAGAGGCCAGGATTGCCCGGATCCTGGCCTCTTCCACACAAGGAGGGGGAAAACGTCTGTAGTTGCTTACTACTTGTTTCATAATACAGCCCTATTATGCGACAGAGAGATTAATACTGGATGAGAATAAGGTTAGTGAAAGTTAAGAATTTGTGGCGGAAGATTTGGGTGCAAATTGAAGTGGGGGAAGATATCGAGAAGATAACGGCCACGATGCAATGCTCTTAAAACCAGAAACCGGGGTGCCCAATCCCCGGTTTCTGGTATATTCGGATGAGAAGTTGGTTTATCTGGTTAATCTATCTAGTCAGCCGTGCCCTACGGCTGTTAAGATCGGATCCGGCAAAGCGAGCTCTTAACTCTATTTGCCGGCCACTGATTTGATCCTTACCCCTACTTTCCTCTCAATAATTCTCGCTTAGATCATTCAATTGGTCTCGGTAGCCCGTCATCGGGTATGGATCTTTACCTTGACATCGCTACAATCACTTGAGTCTATCTTCTATTGCGGTCGCTCTCAATAAGATTATCTATCAGTAACGCTCTCAATATTCATGATACTATTATGCAATGTGAGAATTAATCTTAGATGAGAAATGGTTTAAAATTAGCTTAGTAAATCATTCTCTTTAGACTGTGACCAGGCACAGTGTTATAATCTGAAAAATCAAAAATGATATAGCAGGCTAATGACCCCGTAGCGGAGCAGTAGGTCAATCTGAATGTTGCCCCATTCCAAGCTAGGAAGTGTGACTCGGAGCTTTGAGGGAAAAACTTATGAGCCTATTTACCTCTACTTTCCGCTAAGTTAAGCTTTGCCGGGGTGGGCAACATGGTGTAAACTGGCTGTACTTTCGAATCCATGCTGGAGGGCCGATCCAATGAACGAACCTACTTGGCAGATGATGACGTTGCTGTGCAGTGTCGTGCGGTCCACG
>SHYO01000044.1 GCA_009692745.1 Chloroflexota bacterium | reverse complement strand
ATTCGCCATTGTAGGCGCGTTCGTGATTGCTGCTTTTGTGACGCCGACACCTGATCCCTTCAATCAGTCTCTGGTTGCCATTCCCCTCCTCTTATTGTACGAATTTGGTGTTTTACTGGCTCGCATTGCCTAATAATTGAACTATAGATTCGATGATATCACATGGAAGGAGACCCGGTTTGGGCCTGCCCAGCAGGTAACCAGCACCGGGTCTTTGTAATGCGAAGGAAGGAATGTGCCCGATGATCCTGGATCTTTTTAAATTGGATGGGAAGGTGGCTTTGGTCACAGGGGCCAGTCGCGGTATCGGTCATGCGATAGCCCTGGCGCTGGCCGAAGCCGGGGCGGATGTGGCTGTCCACGCCCACGAGCCGCCGGAATCTACCGCTGCGGAAATCCGCCAGCTAGGGCGGCGCACTGTCGCTCTGGGATTGGACCTGGCGCAGGCCAAAGTGCCGGATTTAGACCGGTTACTAAGCGATGTGGAACAAGCATTGGGCTCGTTGGATATTCTGGTGAACAATGCCGGTACGACCTACCGGTCCGGGGCGCTTGAGTTTCCCGAAGAGGAGTGGGACCGGGTGATTCAGGTCAACCTGAAGACCGCCTTTTTCTTGAGCCAGGCAGCCGGGCGGCGCTTTGCTCCTAAAGGGCGGGGGAAAATTATCAATATTACCTCACTCTCGGCCCACCAAGGCGGGTACAATCTCCACCCGTATGCTGCCAGCAAAAGCGCCTTGCGGGGACTAACGCGCACTTTGTCCCTCGAATGGGCGCCTTTCGGCATTAATGTGAATGCTATCGCTCCTGGATATATTGCTACCGACCTTAATAAGGTGTTGCGCAACAATCAGGAGCGATTTCAGGAGATAAGCGGGCGTATCCCCACTGGTCGCTGGGGCACTCCCGAGGATATGCGGGGTGTGGCAGTCTTTCTGGCCTCTGCCGCTTCAGACTACGTCAATGGCACGACAGTAGTAGCTGATGGGGGTTATCTGGCTCGATAGTCCCTTTGCCATTCAGCAACAAACCAGGCTTTACACTATCTCGCAATTAGTGAACGATTACCGGCGTCCCCAAGGCAGCCCAGTTATAAAGCCAGGCAGCATCCCAAGGCAGCAGATTGACACAACCGTGACTGATGGCCCGGCCGAATTCATTATGCCAGTAGGAACCGTGAATAGCATATGCCCCTGAAAAATACATCACATAGGGTACGTCCGGTTGGATATAACCAGGTCCTGCCATGGTTTGGGAGAGTGCCTTACCGTAGATTTGGAATCGGCCCCGCACAGTAGGCATACTGGGTTGGCCCGTCGATACTGTGAAGGTGCGGATTACCGTTTGTCCCTGGTAGACAAGCATCGTTTGTGTGGCGATACTGATATCGATCCACCGGCCGTCACCAGGTTGGGCCCGTGTCACGGTGGTGGTGCTCTGATTGACCTGTGCCATCACAGCAGCCTGTTCTGCCGAGGGAATTAGCAGGCGCTGGCCTACATATATCAGGCTGGCATTGCGCAGGCTGTTAGCCTCCTTCAATGCCATATAGGTGATGTTGTATTGTGCTGCAATCCCTGAAAGTGTCTCGCCGCGTTGGACGACATGCACGGGACCGGCGGCGTGGATGGCCGTTACGAAAAGGAGCTGCATTGCAATGATCGTGATCAGGATAATGCCTAGCCGGGTGCGCGATGCCATAAGACCTCCTGGAGATGGTGCGGTGGACAGCTATTGATCCACCTTGAGCCTGTTATCCTTGCTTCACCTCTGGTATCTCTTATTATAACGCACTTTTGCCGCCCAAAGCCAATCCTATAGATCTTGATGTAAATTTTCTCCGGACGTCGGGTAACTTTGACCAATTTTGGACCGCGCCTGCACGGGACTGGAACTATTGCATGATACACTAACATGAAAATTGATCCCAATTATCATGGAATTTTATCGTTGAGGTGATCATATGGCTGAGAAGTTAACGATCAACCAGATTATCCCGATAGCTCAAGCTCCTACTACGCCACCTGGTAATCTTGATGTAATTATCCCCGCCGAAATGGCTGTGAAAGCCGAGGACATGGGGGTAAAGAAGGCCACTATGGATGTGGTAACAATGTTTTCACTGGCCATTTTGGCCGGCGCATTTGTAGCGATGGGCGCTGTCTTTGCCACCACAGTAGGCGCCGGGAGTATATCCGTTAATGCCTCCGATGGAGCCCTGGTTTTTCGAACCGGCCTGCCATATGGTATTGTGCGGTTGTTGATGGGAGTTGTATTTAGTATGGCACTTATTCTCGTTATCGTAGCCGGTGCCGAGTTATTTACCGGGAACAACCTTATCGTGATGGCCTTTGCCAGTGGTAAGGTCACGTTAAAGGCCCTGTTGAAAAACTGGGGTGTGGTTTATGCCGGCAATTTTGTCGGCGCAATTTCTACAGCATTATTGATCTTCTTGACAAAGCAGTATACCTTCGGCAACGGCGCTGTGGGGCTCACAGCCCTCAGTACAGCAGAGTCAAAAACCAGTCTGGAGTTCCTCCAGGCGATAGCCCTGGGAATCGCCTGTAATGCCCTGGTGTGCCTGGCGGTCTGGCTTTGTCTCAGTGCCCGGTCGACCACCGATCGGATCCTGGCGATCATTCCCCCGATTACGGCTTTCGTGACAGCAGGTTTTGAGCACAGTGTGGCGAACATGTACTTTATCCCCTTCGCTCTGTTGGTTAAGTACTTCGGCGATCCCAAGTTCTTTGGTGCCATAGGAAAGGTTCCGGAGGATTTCCCGCATCTGACCATGACCAATTTCCTGGTGGGCAATCTTCTGCCGGTGACGGTGGGAAATATTATCGGTGGGACAGTCTTTGTGGGCCTGGTTTACTGGTTTATCTATCGGCGCTTGCAATGACCATCGTACTGGACTGTCACTCGTGAGTTGACATGTAGTATAACCCCTTGTGCCCGTCCCCACGCCCACAAGGGGTTATACTACTATCCATCAGAGACCACAATTGATCACCTGCTAGCGCTTCGTCTCCAACCTTCCGTGGTATAGACCCCAATGGTATATTGAGCTATTGTGCGGTATCATACAGAGATCTTTCTGTTGGGGGGGCGCTATGCCTGCCACTATCGAAGAAGTGCCTGTGCCTGATATCGTATCATTTCAAGCCAGAGTGCAAACCCTGGGATGGATGACAAATTTAGGGTTTATCACATACGGCTTAGTAAATGGCCTGATAGGGACGGCTCTCCCTGGTATCATGCAGAGCTTCGGTTTAGTTACCGCTCAGGCCGGGCTGTTGGCCTCTATTCCTTCTTTGGGAGCGGTATCCTCCGCCTTACTGGGCGGAATTCTCTACGACCGGCTAGACCGGCGAGTTCTGTTAATCGGCACCTTTACTACCCTGGGTATCACGTTGATCCTCCTGGGGGCGTCGCCGATCTTTGTCATCGCGATCTTAGCGGCGGCCGGGCAGGGTTTCATCGGTGGTATGTTAAACAGTGTACTCAACGCGGTGCTGGTGACGGTTTACGAGCTGAAAGCCGGGAAGTTTTTGGCCCGCGCTCATGCGCTTTACAGCCTGGGGGCTTTGATCAGCCCATTATACGTAGGGTTTATCGTGGGGCAGGGCGGGAGCTGGCGCTGGTCCTATTTTATCACGGCAATCCCTCTGTTAATTCTGGCCTGGTTTACCACCAGCCGGGGCGCTTTCCCGGCCGGTTTGCCCCAGCAGCGGCTGCGTTGGGGGGAATTCCATCGCCTCGGCCGGCGGTCTCTTTTGTGGATTCTGACATTAGCAATGGCCTGCGGCAACGGCGCCATGGGGGCGATAGCGGCCTGGGCGGTAACCTATCTGCATACCGACCGCAACCTGTTTATCCAAACCGCGGGTGTGGGATTGTCCCTCTTCTTCGCCGGGGGTTTTTCTGGTCGCTTGCTGACCAGCAAATTGGTCACGATTTTTTCTCCGCCCCACCTGCTGGTGCTGGATGGCCTGGGCAGCGCCGCCGCCGTGGGCGTCTTGTTGTTGGCCCCGCATATCGGCATAGCGATGGCGGCGTTGTATGGCGTGGGTTTATTTGGCGGCGGCATCTATCCGCTGATTATGACGTATGCCAACCATTCTTTCCCCCCCGAAGTATTGGGCACGACTGTTGGCATGATTGCGACCGGAGCTGGGTTTGGAAATCTGGTTTTGGTCTGGGGCATTGGGGTGATTGCCGGGGTAGCTGGAATGGGGCCAGCGCTGGGGTGGGCCGGCGCCGCCTTTTTCCTTACCAGCCTGTTTATTCCTCTGGGAGCATACCTGGATAAGCGTAGATGAACCGCTGGATCTAGGTGATTGTTACCGGCGCGTGCTCCCGGTTGGATGTGTAAGCCGCCAGAGCGATTTTGAGGGCTGCCAGCCCATCGGCGCCTGTGCTGCGCGGCGGACGATGATCTCGGATGGCTTGGATAAAATCGAGTAGTACCAGGCGGTCCAGGTTCGGTCCCCAACCTTGCCACGCCCCTTTACCCTGGCTGGCTGGATAATAGGTGATGTGTTGGTTAAACATGTGAACTTCGGCCACACCCGCAGTCCCGATAGCTTTGATCGTAACATCCCCCCAGGTAGGGAAAGATGGCGTGCGGGACCAGGAGCAATCCAATGTGGCAAAAGCGCCTCCGGCCCAACACATGGTCAGCAGGCCACTGTCATCCCATTGCTCCCGGTAGATGGAGTTGCCAATTTCGGCGTTGACGGTGGCAGGCGGACCGTTTAACAGCCGGCGCAGCAAATCTGCTACGTGTACGGTATGATCCATAACAGCGCCGCCGCCAGAGAGGGACAGGTCAACGAACCAGCCACCGGGCAGATAGCCGCGGTTAGTGGTATGCAGTGCCAGCAGTGTACCAAGTTGTCCGGCTTGCACCTGTTGCACGAGCGCCTCAAACGCAGGGCTAAAGGGGCATGGAAATGCGGTAGCCAGCACAACACCCGCCGTTTGGCAATCTGCGACCATCGCTTCACCATCCGCTACTAAGTGCGCCAAAGGTTTTTCGCACAGGATATGCTTGCCGGCATTGGCAGCCGCCAGGGCATATTCGGCGTGCAATACGTTTTCGGCCATAATAACCACCGCCTGGCAATGATCCCAAAGGTCCGGTAATGTAGCATAGAAAGGCACTCCCCGCCGTTGGGCTTCGTGTAGCCCACGCTTACCATCTCTATCATAAATACCGGTGAACGCGATTTCTGGCATGGTAGCCAGGAGTCCGGCATAACCGGGCGCATGGACATGGGCAAAACTAATCAAGCCGATGGGGAGGGGAGGGGGAGCCGTAGCCATGCATCACTCCTGGTTAAGGATTGTCACCGGCTGCCCGGTGCGGGCAGATTCCATGACAGCCAAAGACAATTGTAAGGCAGCGCGCCCATCGGCTGCCGTCACAATGGGGGTGGCTTGCCCGCCTATGCACTGCAGAAAATGTTCCAACTCTAATTGGTAGGGGCTAGTTGACATAAAGGGGTTGGGCACGGAGACCTCAGGCGAGCTTCGGGGTGGGTTGCGCTGCGTCATTTGAAAGGGTGTGCTGTCCGCGCTATCCCAGGTAAGCATACCCTGATCCCCGCGAATCTCCCCGTGGGTGCGGAATCCGGATACCTCAGCCCAACTTCCCTCTACCTGTGCTATAGTGCCAGAGATCTCTCCGCTCTGACCATCAGGCTCCGTAGCTTGAATCTCATTGGCGAAGCGCAGCGTCGCCAGAGCATAATCGATGCCAGGCAGGTTGCTGTCCGTGAGAGAATGGGCGTAGACGCGCTTCACGGTTCCCAACGTCCATAGCAGCCAATCCAGGTCATGGATCATCAAATCTAGCACTACTCCTCCGCTCAATTCCGGATTATTGTGCCAGCTATCCACCCCCTGGGGATAAGTGCTACAGCGGGAGGTGCGCACGACCGCCGGACGTCCTATCGCCCCAGTCAGTATCTGGTTCCGTAACTGCACAAATTCGGGCCAGAAGCGCACGACCTGCGCCGGGTACAGATGTACCCCTGCCTTGCGGCAGGCAGATATCATCTCATCGGCGGCTGCCAGGCTCAAGGCTAGAGGCTTTTCACAAATCACGTGCCGGCCCATCGTGGCGGCTTGCAATACGGCGGCCTGGTGCATGGGGGTTGCCAGGCAAATATCAATCACCTCTGCTGTGCCTATAGCTGCTTCGATGGTATCGTAAGCTTTGGTTTCCAGAGTTCGGGCGAGTTTCTCTGCGCTGGCATAATTCCGGCTCCAAACTGCAGTTACACTTGCCGCGGGAATCTGCCGCAGACAAAGGCCATGAATAGTTCCCATGGTCCCGGCGCCAAGAATCGCGACATTCATAATCGAACTACCTCATGGATGGCGGCCGATTGCACCAATGCCAGGGCCACTTCCAGAGCGGCACGTCCTACCTGGCCATTTACTTCTACCGGGCGGCCGTCTTTGAGACAATCGAAGAAGGTGAGATTTTGGGTTAGATAATCATACCCGCCGGCGATCATTTCATATTCCTGGGCGCTGCCATCGAAGAGCTTCACATGTAAAGGGCCAGTACCTTGGACGGCGGCCATACCGCGATCTCCTTGTACAGCCAATAGGGTGTTTGAGACAGGCATACTGTAGCTGGCGAGGGTCGTACCCATCCCCTGTTGAAAGGTTAAGTTAGCCCAGACCGTATCAATGATTCTCCCCGCAGGGTTGGCCGTAGTGGCGGCTGCGTAAGCCATCTGGGGATGCCCACCAAGCCAGCTCAGCCAATCGATGTCATGGGTGAGAAATTCCAATACGATACCCCCGCTCATTTCCGGGCTATTCATCCAGGCAGATTTCGCATAGTTAAGATACGAATACCGTTGTGTCATACAGGATTTGAGCTCGCCCAACACCCCTTCTTTCAGCAACTCGCGCAGCTTACGGAAGGAGGGTGTAAAGCGCAATACATATCCGATCATCATTTGCACCCCGCCATCCCGGGCGGCTGCGATCATAGCATCGGCATCTTCCAGTGTGAGGGCGAGGGGTTTTTCGATGAAGAGGTGCTTGCCTGCCTGAGCCGCTGCTATAGCAATTTCCCGCCGGATATGGGGAGGTGTGCAGAGAAAGACCACATCTGCTGCTTCTATCGCTGCGCGATAATCCGGTACTGCTTGGGTGCCGAACTCCGAAGCTGTACTATTGGCCCGTTCCTGGTCGGCGTCCATAATAGCTACCAGGCGTACATCAGGGATTTGGTTTAAGGTCTTCATATGCACGCGCGCAATCCCACCAACCCCGATGACTGCAACATTATACACGGTAGACTCCTTTGAGATTAATATGGTGGCCGATCATAGTCGAATCCCAATCAGCCAAGTACCTGTTGGTAGTAACGGAAATCAATCGGCAAGGCGGTTTCCCGGGCCTGTTCGGCGGCAAAGGCCATCAGATGGCTATCGAGGGATGCTTGTGCGGAAGTCAGAACCTCGGCACTTGGATCCTGTACAGCTTGTAGGAAGGCGTGCATCACGCCGTAATCCCCGCCTCCATGTCCGCTGGTGGCCGGTCCCGGGTGGATAATCTCGCCCTGCGCTGTGCGATGGTCATAGATCACGATTTCGTTTTTCGGCTGGTCGGCATAGAGTGAGCCGCGGGTGCCGTGATAGCGCATCGTACGTCCTTCAACCTGCGTGTGGCCTTGCATCGTCAGATTTGCTGTGACCCCATTTTCGAAAACCATGGTCACTATCTGGTGGTCGACAACATCATTGTCGCAGCGGTAGACACAACGGCCGTAGGGACCCGTCTGTAGCGCCTCTAGCCGGCTTGCCGGACTGGGGTCGACTGTCATCGCGGTGACGATAAAAGAGTCGTCCGAGGCCTCCAAGTATAGCCGCGGTGCATAATAAATACAGGATTCGGCAATAGGACAGCCATCGGTGCAGCGGTCGGGTATTTCCGGCCCCACACGATCAGGGCGAAAGGCGTTAATATGACCGGTGGAGCTCAGCCAGGAGACGGTTGAGCCGATCATCCAACGCAGGTAATCCAGGTCATGGCAGCATTTGGTGAGAATCATCGGTCCGGATGTCTCTTTGTTACGCCAATTTCCTCTGACAAAACTGTGGGCCATGTGCCAATAGGCGAGATTTTCATGATGGTCAAAAATCACCATATCTCCCAGGCGGCCTGATTGGACCACGTCATAAATGGTACGGAAAAAAGGGGCATAGCGCATCACGTGGCAAATCTGTAAGATACTGCCGGTCCGCTGCGCCGTCTGGACCAGGTTAATGCAGTCTTGGGGAGTGACGGCCATCGGTTTTTCCAGGAGAACGTGATAACCTACCTCCAGGGCTGCCAGGGTGGAGCTTACGTGCATCTGGTCCATGGTGGTATTGAGGAGCGTGGGCGCCATTTGGGGGCGGCTCAGCATCTCTTCCCAGGATTTAAATTGGCGCTCCGGAGGGATATTGTGAGCCAGGGCAAAGCGTTTACGGCGGGCTTCATCGGGTTCGGCAATCGCTATGAAGCGCAACTGGTCTGGGTAACGTTGGGCTAAAGGGCCATAGGCCCGGTAGGCCCGGTTACCGCCACCACACACCACCATGTCAATGGGGGAGTTCATGAAATCCTCTTTCTCTGGTAGGTGGAGAGCCGGTTAGTGTCTGCAAGGAGTCGACACTTTAAAGTCTCGTCTCACACATCATAGGGAAGTGATATTGGAAAAAGAGGCAGGTTTCGGGACCTGCTTGCTAGAAGTGTTTCATGGTCACGAGTGCCGACCCTATTAATTCACATTATACATGAAGCGGAGAAAAAGATGAAAGAGAACCGATGGAAAATATATTAACCAAAAAAGGAACAGAAGGAGGCACCCGTCCCTCCTTCACTTTCCGAGAAAGGGGATATCGAACCATGCGGGTGAGCAAAGTTGATGCTACCGGGCACTGGAACGGCGTGGTTGCGCAGGCGATTGGGGCTGTGATGAAGGTTCCTGTTGCTTGTCGGGTAGATCATCTTCTTCACTGCGCCGATATTGGGCGCGCCGGTCCTCCAAAGCAGAAATACCGTTTCTCACAGTAGTTTGGAATTGGGTTAGCTGTGCTTCGAGTTGGCTGAGCACATCCAGCACATAATCATCGGCATCCGCCCGAATCCCTATCGCTTCGTGTTCCGCCCTGGTAATAATCTCTCTGGCGATATCTTCCGCCCGCTTTTGGATTTCATGCTCATGGACCAATGACTCGGCGTCTTCCCGTGCCATCAGCACGATGCGGTCAGCTTCTTCCTGTGCCTGGGCCAGAATTCTCTCCCGCTCAGTCACCATGCGCTTGGCTTCCCGTACCTCGTCAGGAATCGAGATCTTCATCTGCTCAATAATGGCGAGATAATCGTCCTCATTGATCATGACGTTGGAAGTAAATGGTGTACGCCAGGAATTGTTGAGCAAGTTCTCCAATTTTTCGATCAAATAAATAATGTCTATGGGAATCCCCCTTCCCTTTTTATGGCCAATGGATTTCAGACCATAGCCCTATTCAGGAATCAATTATATGCCATAACATGCAATATTCTCAAATTCGTAATGACTAGGGCCAGGACTAATCACTACAATGCGATTTACTCTATTCTGCTATTCGTGTAGTGAGACAATTTTGATCGAGCTTCGTTCCTGATCGCTTAGATTGTCCACCCGCGCCTGTAGTGCTGCTGCAACGACCGGTGGAACGAGGCCAGTTATATCTCCCCCCAGCAAAGCAACCTCACGCACCAGGCTAGAACTCAGGTAGTAGTATTCCTGACTGGTCATCAGAAAAACGGTTTCGATGTCAGGCGCCAGGTTCCGGTTCATAAGGTTCATTTGAAATTCGTGCTCGAAATCAGCTATCACCCTCAGGCCGCGGATCATCGTCTTAGCCCCTATTTTGCGGGCATAATCCACTATCAAGGAATCAAACGTATCTACGCGGATATTTGGTATATGGCTTAGGGATTCGCGAGCAATATGGGTGCGTTGCTCGGTGCTAAAGATAATATTTTTGTTGGGCCGGGCGTAGACTGCCACAATGACCTCATCAAAAATTCGGGCTGCACGTTGCGCAATATCAACATGTCCATTGGTAATGGGATCAAACGTTCCGGGGAAGACGGCCAGATTCATAATTTTCTCTTTACCCATCTACAGTGGGGCGTTCTTGCCAGAATTCTCGCACTTGCCCGACAAGGTGTGAAAACTCTGGGCTGGCAAGGTCTGGATCACGCTCAAAAATGTACTGCGCCGCCTGGCGGGCATCTTCCAGAATCCTGATATCACTCAATTTGGCTACCTTCAGGTCAGGCAAGCCACTCTGGCGTGTGCCGAAAAATTCTCCCGGGCCCCGCAACTTAAGATCTTCCTCGGCCAATTTGAAGCCGTCTTGTGTTTCCGCAATAATTTGCAGCCGGTGACGTACCTCCGGTAATTGTCCTTCCGGATCTATTGAATCGGACAACAGCAGGCAGTATGAAGGCGCCTGTCCGCGGCCGACGCGCCCCCGGAATTGGTGCAACTGGGACAGGCCGAAACGTTCGGCTCCTTCCACCAACATGACTGTGGCGTTGGGCACATCAATGCCCACTTCGACTACTGCCGTCGAGACCAGGATATGCAAATCGCCGCGATAAAGAGCCTGCATTACGGCTTCTTTTTCGGCCGGCTTCATGCGACCGTGTAACAACCCCAGATTCAGATCCGGAAAAACATCTTTATGCAATCTCTCATATTCCTCGGTCGCAGCGCGGACGGCAATCTTATCGGACGCCTCGACCAGGGGACAGATAATAAAAGCCTGGTGTCCTTCGTTGACCTGTCGCCGCACGAAGGCGTAGGCTCTTTCCCGTTCGCGGGGCGCCAGCCAGCGGGTGTTAATCGGTTGGCGGCCTGGTGGCAATTCGTCAATGATGGAGACGTCAAGATCTCCGTATAGTGTCAAGGCCAGGGTGCGAGGGATGGGGGTGGCGCTCATCACCAGCATATGGGGATTGCCCCCCTTGGTGCGCAAGGCGGTCCGTTGCTCTACCCCAAAACGATGCTGCTCATCCACCACCACCAGGGCCAGATCCTTAAATTCCACACCTTCCTGGATCAGTGCCTGTGTACCGACCACGATATTGGCCTCACCGTTTTCTACCAGCATGCGAGCCGCAGTCCGGTCCCGAACACTGAGCTTACCAGAAAGTAAGACAACTCGTGGTAAGGTAACTTGTTGATCAGGAAGCACATCCTCGCCGTTCGTGCCGGCCGGCAGGGGCTCCGGTTGTTTGAACAGATTTGTCAGGTTCTGAAAATGCTGCTCGGCCAGTATCTCGGTAGGGACCATCATGGCCGCTTGAGCGCCATTCTGCACGGCAACCCACATCGCGGCCGCGGCGACCGCTGTTTTGCCTGACCCCACATCTCCCTGGAGCAGCCGGCTCATGGGATGGGGTTGTTGGATATCCTCCAAGATGGCATTCAGAGAGCGGTTTTGCGCTCCGGTGAACTCGAAAGGCAGCGTTTGCTTGAAAGTCTCCACCATTTCCTGGGCCACTTGTAAGGGACGTCCCGCCTGGCTGCGCCAGACGCGCCGTTGTTGTAGCACCCCGATTTGGATCACCAGGAACTCGTCGAAGGCCAGCCGCCGGCGCGCTTCCGTCAACCTATCCTGGCTCTCAGGGAAATGGACATTTTGTATGGCCTGGAATAGAGGGAGTAGCCGCCATATCTTCCGGATTTCTGCGGATAACGGGTCCGGTATGCGGTTGGCATAGCCATCTACTACTCGTTTAATGATCGTGCGTAACCAACGGGCCGGTAGGCCCTCGGTGAGAGGGTAGACGGGTACCAACCGCCCGGTGTGGATCAGTTCCTTTTGGAAAGGTTCCCATTCAGGGGAGTTTAATACCAGGCGCCCCATGTATTGGTCGACCTTACCGCTTAAAACTACCAGGCGCGTGGGGCGCATTCGTTCCACGATAGAGGGTTGGTTAAACCAGTTAACTCTGATACTCCCCGTCATATCGGAGACCACAGCTTCAGTGATAACCCGCCCCGATTTCGCGGAACGATTTTCACACCGATCTACCCGGCCCACGATCGTTACTTCCTGGCTGTACATCAACTGGCTGATCGTCAAGAGGTTTGAAAAATCGTCGTAACGGCGCGGAATCAGGTAGAGCAGGTCGCGAATAGTCCGCACGCCTAGCCGCGCCAATCGGCGGGCGTATCCATCGCTGACACCATTAATATTATTTACGGAAGATTGGAGCACTTCTAGCGGCAAAAGGCTGGCTTTAGATGCAGCATTCCGCTTATTGCGTCGCTCTTGGGGGGCGGATTTTGGGGGCTGGACAAATTCTTGTTTCTCCTCCGGTGGCCGGGCGGGCGCAACAATAGTCGCAGGAGCAACGTCTGCTGCTGGGTGGGGTGGCTCCTCCTGCTCCTGTGTATCTGGCCATTCATCCTGGGACAACAGATTTAAGACTTGGTCAACCGCGGAAGCGCGCTCCTCAGGAGAACGCGCACTGTAACTTTGCAAGCGGGTCATTATGACCTGGACTTGAGGCGCTGACATTCCCTGTTGTGCTTCTTCATACCAGATAGCTAAGAATTTCTCGAGACCACCGATAACTGCCCGATCCCGGTGACCCTGATCGGCCTCTAATTGCAATATTTTTCCCAGTTTCTCCCTGGCCGTATCCAATGTTTACCGTCTTTCTAAATTTACCGCTGCATGCCCAGGGTTAGAATCCTTTGTTCATACTATCTTACTTCATACAAGGAAACATAATAACCCGACGTGATGTTACGTTTTTAATGTTTTATCAACGTTTAAATTAGCTAAATGCTAATTTTTAAGACGGCAAATGCAGCTTCTGTTTTCCACTTCAATTCATCCACTTAATATACGAATCTATTATTTTACCACAAAAGTGATGCCAATGGCGCCCGGACCGGCATGGGTGCCCAAAGCTGGGCCAGCCTCGGTTATAGGAACATACCCACCAGGTACATATGGGCTCAACCGTTGTTGCAATTCTTCGGCTTGCGCTATAGCATTGGCATGAACTACGGCTACGCGTTCTAATTGACCATATGCAGTTACAATTTCTATCATCCGGTTGATGGCCTTGGCTTTCGTCCGCACGTTTTCCATGGGGAGTACTTCTCCATCGCGAAGTTCCACGATTGGCTTGACGCTTAAGAGCGCCCCCAGCAAGGCTTGCGCTCTGCCAATGCGTCCCCCCCGCCGTATGTATTCCAGTGTATCTAACATTGCCACTAAATGCAAACGAGGCCGCATATCCTCTATTAATGCCAGAATGTTCTGCATACTGCCTCCCTCTTGGGCCAGTTGAGCGCAGGCGATGACTAACCAGCCTAAAGCCATGCTGGCCTGCCCTGAATCGATGATCTCAATTCTGGTATTGGGAAAACTTATGGCGGCGGTTTGGGCAGAACGGACTGTACCGCTAATCTTAGCCGGAAGATGAATAGAGACTATGCCATCACATGTTGGGGCGAGCTGGCGATAAGCTTCTTCGAAGGCACCTACAGGTGGTTGAGAAGTGTGTGGTAGTTCCTTACTGCTGGATAAACGCTCATAAAATTCAGCATTGCTCAAATCAATGCCATCCCGGTAGCTCTTGAGGCCAAAAATGACTTCAGCAGGTATCACTGTTATCTGATACTGCTCCACGAAGTTGGCGGGTATATCCGAGAGACTATCTGTGACGATACGAATCATGGCAGATCCACAGGAATTATGAAGGTTGGTGAATTTATTCGACGGAAAGAATAACAGGGTAGTGAGGCTGGCCCCCAGAGACGACTTCTACCTCTGGACCAGGTACTTGGGATCGAATTTCGGCCGCCAATTGTTGCGCTTTATCCTCTGTCAGATCGCTGCCGAAGTATAGCGTGATAATCTCCCGCTCAGTGGCTTTAACCTGTTGCAAGGAATCCACGGTTACACTGGCCAGATTCTGTCCGGTGATGGCTAATTCTCCATCAATCATGGCAACCACATCTCCCACTTTGATGGCTAACCCGTTGATATGAGCATCTCGCACGGCGCTGGTTATCTCCACCGTGATGACGTTATCCAGGGCCTGCTCCATAGCTGCGGCGTTTTGTTCCAGAGATGCCTGGTAATTGTTAGCTAATAAAGCACTGATACCCTGAGGAGCGGTACGGGAAGGTACGACCACTACCTTTTTCTGGGTTAGTTCGCGGCTCTGATTGGCGGCTAGAATGATGTTTTTGTTATTGGGCAACAGTATGACTGCCGGAGATGGATTTGCTTCAATGGCGCTCAGCAGATCTTGGGTGCTGGGATTATTGGTCTGCCCCCCGGATACAACGGTATTGGCCCCCAGACTTTTGAACACTTGTGTCAACCCTTTCCCGGAGACCACTGCGATGATGGCGATCGGTGGCACTTCGTGCGCCGGGGTGGGGTTCTGCTGCGGCCGAGTAGTGGCGGTCAAGTGGGCAGCAGCTTCTCCCGCTTCGTAGTTGAGAGAAAGATAATGTTCATATTGTGCCTGCATATTCTCTATCTTGATTTTTAGCAAGACACCCCGGTCTCCACCAAAATCCAGCACACGCCCCGGTTGGAAAGTGTGGACGTGAACTTTTACCAAATCTTCATCGCCCACCACGATGACAGAATCTCCCTGGCTACTGATATATTGGCGAATGATTTCCACATCCAGGGCTTCCCCCTGGATAATAAACTCAGTACAGTACCCATATTGCATATCGGCAGCTTTTCTGGGTGTTCCGGCAAGATTAGGAGACGTTTCTGCAGCGACCACATGCGTTTCCAGGCTAGTATCGCCGTGCAGAAACCGTAAGATGCCCTCCAAGATAGTGAAATACCCCTGCCCACCGGCATCTACGACACCAGCCTTCCGCAGCGTCTCTAGCAGCGTTGGGGTGCGTGCTACGGAGTCGCGCGCTGCCGCGACAGTCTCTTCCATCATATAGATAAAATCGTTGCGGCGGGCAGCAGCAGCCACAGCCGCTTCGGCCGCTTCCCGGCAAACCGTCAGGATAGTTCCCTCCACGGGTTTCATCATGCCTTTGTAGGCTGTCTGAGAACCCTGCTGTAGGGCCTCGGCAAACTCCCGGGCATCAACAGCCATTTTTTCACCAACCGCGTTTGAGATGCCTCTAAGAATCTGAGATAGGATGACCCCCGAATTCCCCCGCGCCCCCATGAGCGCTCCGTGAGAAAGGGCGTGGGCGATTTTTCCGGCTTCTGTACCGTTAACCCCTTCGGCCTCCGACATAGCAGCCGTCATGGTCAAGAGCATATTCGTACCGGTATCCCCATCTGGCACCGGATAGACATTCAGCGTGTTGATTCCCTGGGCGTGATGTTCAAGCCAGGCAGTGGCTGCGCTAAACCAGCGTTTTAGCACAAGACCATCACAATCGAATTGCTCTGAATTATTGGTGGATGGAAGCGGCGATTTCTCGATTTTCCCCATTGGTGTTCCTTGGATCATCAATACCATAACTCCCGAAGGTTGCATATACGGCCTATTTATGTTATTATATACACCACTGTTAATCGAGCAAATGACGCCTGTCTGCAGCAATCATAGATCAAGATACCCGCTTCTTTTCTTGTGGCAAAAACCACGTTCCGGTGATCTGGGTGCAAGCAAGGCGGTTTTTCTGGAATAATTGTAAGGAGATAACCCTATGGCCAAATGTGATATGTGTGGTAAGGCTCCCGTGGCGGGGAATCGCGTCAGCAAGTCGATGCGCCACACTAAGCGGCGGTTTCAACCGAATGTCCATCGCAAAGTTTTGATGATCGACGGCACCCGCCAGCGTATTTATATCTGTACCAAGTGTTTGAAGGCCCAGAGTAAGATTGCGTAATGGCCGGGAATTGGCTACAAAAGGCCCTTGTTACCTGCTACTTGGTTACCATGCTGGTAGACCTGGAGTATTAGGAAACAAGGGCTTTATTGTGCTAGATCGTCTCCGGCGCACTACCCCGTGGCTGATGGCGACATTTTCCTCCCCAACACCGGTTGCAACAAACTATTTTCCCCCTTTAGATCTTTAGACCACAACTGGCCACAACCAGCTTGAATTTCTATGCCGCGCCGCACGCGCATCGTAGCTGGTATCCCATTGCGGGTTAAAACCTCCCGGAAAGCATCCGCCTGGGGTTGGGGCGTGGGTTGCCAGGGAGATCCGGGTGTGGGGTTCAAGGGAATCAGGTTGACATGGCATAGCAGCCCCTTGAGCAAATCTGCCAAATCCTGTGCCTGTTCCAGGCTGTCATTCTTATCGCGCATCAAAGCATACTCGAAAGATACGCGGCGATTTGTGATGGCGATATACTCGCGCACGGCTGCCATAATCTCCGCTATGGGATACCGTGGCCCGGCGATGGGAATTAGCTCCTGGCGCAAGGTGTCTTGCGGGGCGTGGAGTGAAACGGCCAAATTGACCGGCAAACTTTCCGTTGCCAGTTTGCGGATACCCTTCACCAGCCCCACCGTTGAAATCGTCATGCGCCGCGCCCCCAGGTCGAATCCCGTGGGGTCATGGAAGCGCTCCACGGCTGCCCAAACAGCAGGATAGTTCGCCAGGGGCTCACCCATGCCCATGAAAACCAGGTTTGTCAGGGCTTCCCCCTGGGCCGCCACGCGCCGGGCGAAGCACAGCACCTGGTCGACGATTTCGCCCACCGTTAGATTGCGCATAAAGCCCATCTGGCCGGTAGCGCAGAAGGCGCATCCCATGGCACAGCCAACCTGGGAGCTCAGGCAAACGGTGCGCCGTTGCGCGTAGAGCATCAGGACGGCTTCCACTGTCTGCCCGTCCTGCAAGCGGAAAAGCCCTTTGTAAGTCCTCTGGTCGGCAGATACTACCTGCTGAATTTCCTCCACAGGGTGGAAGATAAAGTCTTCCGCCAGACGTTGCTGCAGATCTTTCGGCAGGTTGTACATTCTGTCGGGGTCATTTACTAAAGCCCGGTATAGCCATTGCCAAATTTGGTCTACCCGGAAACGCGGCTGTCCGATGCGTTGCAAATAGACCGCAAGTTCGGGTTTAGTTAAATCAAATATCGATTGCACTTGGTTCTTCATAAATGTGAATGCCTTAAATATTAACTTTTCTCAGCCACGGCGCAGGTGTCCGCCACCGCCGGATCACCCGCGACTGCCATAGCTATACGAGATAGGAGCTCATGCCAGAATTCATCCATACTGATGGGCCACAGGAGATATGTGAGAGCTGCCAGGCGCAGCATATGTTCTAGCTGCTTGCCGCAGGCCGGCATTTCCGATAGGTAATCTTCCTGTCGCAGTAGCTGCAACCCTTTGTGGCTGGCATCCCATTCCAGGGAAACCCTCACCAGGGTACATATCTGGGCTACGGCCCATGCGGTGATGGTCACCGGCACCCAGAACGACGCTGCCAGACTAGGGAAGCATAAAGCGACTAGCAAAGCGGGCCGGCCGACTATTGCGCCTAACTGTCCCCATGTGGCCAAGTATTGCCAAATACGCCAAAGGCGTGAGACTTCGTATAGCTGGCGCGCATGTCCCAATTCATGCACGATTATCGCTAAGTCGACTTGAGATGGTGCTGGCTGGCAGCGATGCACCGGGAGCTCCGGCAGAACCAGGCACTTTTCGCCACTTACGAACCCGGCAGATAATGGAGGACCCGGCCTGAAAATCACGGTGCAGCCATATTGCGAGGCGGCGGGCAGGAGCCGGACATATAGTAGAGTACTTGTCTCTGCAGGGTTTTGTAGGCAACGGCCCAAACGCCAGCGGGCCAAAGCACCCCCTGAGAGCATCACTACACTCCATAAGAGCAGGATGGTGACCAAGAACTGATCCTTAACCGGCGTTTCCAAAGATTACTATTGCGTAAAAAATTTTAGCACAAGTCCGCTGGAATTAAAAGGTGAGGTTCGGGAATATCTGCCCAAAAACTATAGTCAGCGCGCGCCAGGCAAAGGTGAATGCAAAAAGAAGCAGGATTACCCCGGAGATCAGCCCCACAGCACGGATAAGCCAGGGGATACGGGAAACATACCGGCGCGTAATGCTGACGAGGATAGCCAGTATCGTAAACCAGAGGGCGCTGCCCAGCATGACTCCAAACATGATACTGATCGAGACGATCCAGGAGAGGTTGAGCAGGTTGGCCGCGATAAACGCCCCGCCAATCGTCAACCAGGAAGTAATCGTCGCCGGATTGACGATAGTGATAGTCATGCCCAGGATGAGATATCTATACCAATTGGTGTCGTTCGCCGGCTTGTTGGCAGCAGGTGTCTTCATCCCGTTTGCCAAGTAGGCCTCAGCTTTGCGTTTATCTATCAGATTGGGGTTGTCTGGCGGATCGAGCTGAGCGGGGTTTTTCAGTGCATCCAGCACCGCCAGGAATCCCATGCGCCCGAGCACCAAAGTGCCGACACTATAGAGCAAAGGGGTCAGCCAGGGTAGGTGCAGCAACAGCGGCGTCAGCCCGGCATAGGTAGCTAGAATATACACCAGGTCTGTCAGGGCAGCACCCATGCCGATCCAGAAAGAGGCGGTACTGCCTTGTGCGAGCCCCTGGCGAATGGCGGTAATGCCGGTCGGGCCGAGGGGCGCCGCTACAGCGAAGCCTAAAAGGATAGCACTGCCAAAGAGGATGAGATAGGGTTCCATAGGATGTCTCAGGGACGGTTGGTATAGTACTCTGTATTTTGGGATTGTCAATTGGGTGCGGCTCAAAATGAAAGGACAGCAGATGGAGTTGGATAGGGACCTTGCGACACCCGGTGAAATTTTCAGGAGAAATTTTTAGGCGAAATGTGCCATGTTCTATTTTTACACAAAAACGCAATTGACTGAAAAAAGTCCATAAGGTCCATGCATCAGGTGGTTGACTTACTGATAGTCGCCACGTACAATCTCAGAGGGAGCATAGAACAGAGGAGCCATCTATGTCACGGGCGAATATTTTTGACTGTCCGGCGTGTGGATCGCCATTGAGTGCCAAGGGGGGCGTCGCCGAAATCCAGTGTAAGTATTGCGGTAAGACGATAATTGTGTTGAGGGAGGCAGAATGCGTTTTTCCTGGTTAGCAATCTGGCCCGTGGTGTTGTTGCTATTATTCAGTTCGAACGGGTTTAGCGGAGAAGGTATTTCCTCCTCTATCGTTGAGTTGATGCCACAGGCCACGCCCTATCCCCAATTGTATCTTCCGTTTGCCTCAAAGTCATATTTTTCTACACCGATTTCTACTGCAACAGCAACGCGTACGGCCACTGCGACAGGCACGGCTATCGTCACATCTACCGCTACCCACATAGCCACCATGACCCCAATGGCCACCTTGTGCCCCCAAGCCACACCCGAGCCCCTGTGGGTAGAAGCTGTTACCTCGCCTACCGATGAGCTGCATCAGACGATTACGGTGCGCATCGGTAATGGCGAGGCCATCACGATCACCACCGAATCGGGCGTCTTTGCTGTGGTAGGGAATTTCTCTACATCGAGCCCAGCCCTAGTGGACGTGGACCTCTTGCCGAATAGGATCCATCACTTGCGGGTGGAAGCCAGAGTGAAAGTTTCACATTGGGGCGGGTGTCTCTACGGCGGTTACACGCTGTCCACCCTAACCGACCGCTTCGGCGCGCCTTTGGTGATTGTCCAACAGTCATCAGGCAGCACCGCTACGCCCACTGCCACGGCAAGCGCCACCCCCTCCGCGGGAGGGGCTGCTCCCAGCCTCCCCAACCCGACGGCTACCCCCGCCGTTTCCGTGACAGGTGAGAACCTGGTTTGCCAGCAATTCGGGGCCACAGAATTATGCGCCTGGGTTTCTGAGGGGCGGCCACAGCGCTACACCTGGGTTACGGTCTACGTTCGGCTGCGGCAGAATGGTGTGGCGCAGCCGGGAGCGCCGGTGAATACCTTTTGGACCTACCGGCGTGACTGGGCCTACTGTAATGCCAACACCGATGAAGATGGGCTGGCCCGCTGCATGCAGACTATTTACCAGGCCACCTCGGGTTACCGGGTAAATATCGACGTGACTGCCGGCGGGCACACGGTGACAACCTGGTTCATACCAAGGTAATAGACATCCGCCGGATAGCCTGGCGTACGAGGAGATGAAAACTGGCTGTGAGAGTGTTTTAACACTCTCACAGCCAGAGCCATACTTGTATCAGGCTTTTTACCGCCCATAGCTTGTGTCATACCCGTACTCATACCGCGCAGGCGGAATCCCAACAGGATTAACAAAGCGCGGAGGCCACGCCGCTAAGGGCCAACCAGAGTTCATTATCGATTTCCTCGCGAAGCTGAATGGTGGCGATAATTTCGATAATGCCGGTGACCACCGCCCGGGCCGCGATCAAATAGAGCAATACCAAACCGGTAATCGCCGGCCAGATGAACGTCAGGATACCGGCAATCACGCCAGCTAATCCTTCTAGGAGAACCCACCAGCGGTTATTTTCTGATCGCCGGGTGGGATGGCTGCACGACCACCAATTCCGATGTGTTTTGTGCGAATCGGGTATTTAACTGTAAAACTTGACAATACGAATTTCCTTAGCTATAATCTTTTAAGTAATTGGGAGGGAGATGCATAAAAATTTCAGCCCCCTATGAAACAGGTGGCTCTCATTATGGGGAACTCCTTATGATTTATACAAATACTTCACGTTCAATTCCATTAACCTGCTCCTGTATCTAGCGGGTGCGGTCTTGTGGTCTATCTACAGATAGCGTGTAGATTGAAGTTGGCCGCTCCCGCTGTGTGCCGTCAGGTCCTATCCAGATATAGGGCCCACGGGCTAACGATGGCGATGAGTTGCGCCAGCTAATGCGCTTTAGTTTGATAATTTCTTTCAAGATTTCTTTTTGGGCGTTATTGGCAGGTAAAGTCTGATAGGTCGGTAACCTTTGATTACCGGCCAAACATATGGACGGGCGCGTTGAAATTTCACATGGACTCATCGTAGGGATAATTCCTCGATGAGTCCTTCATTGTTTTAGGAGAGATACACATGAAGATTGCGAATGATGTTACCGAGTTGGTTGGCAATACGCCTCTGGTTCGCATCCGCCGCTTGACAGAAGGATGTGTGGCCGATGTGGTGGCGAAATTGGAGTTTTACAACCCGGCCCATAGTGTCAAGGACCGGATTGGGGTCTCGATGATCAATGCTGCCGAAAAGGCCGGTAAGATTAAGCCGGATACTATCATCCTCGAACCCACTAGTGGTAATACCGGTATCGCCCTGGCTTTTGTCTGTGCTGCCCGTGGTTACAAATGTACCCTGATTATGCCGGAAACAATGAGCAAGGAACGGCGTATATTGTTGCGGGCTTACGGTGCAGAGCTAATTCTCACTCCGGGCAGTGAAGGTATGGCTGGGGCCATCAGGCGCGCTGAAGAGATGGCAGCGGCCGATTCGCGCTATTTTATCCCGCAACAATTCGAAAATCCGGCGAATCCAGAAGTACACCGCAAGACAACAGCCGAGGAAATCTGGCAGGATACCGATGGGAAAGTCGATTTTCTGGTATCCGGCATTGGTACAGGCGGCACTATTACCGGGGTAGGGGAAGTGCTAAAAGCGCGCAAGCCATCCTTCCAGGTGGTTGCCGTGGAACCGGATGCATCTCCGATTCTATCCGGAGGCCAGAAGGGGCCCCATCCCATCCAAGGTATCGGCGCCGGCTTTGTGCCTGGCGTATTGAATACTAAAATTTACGACGAGGTCATCCGCGTTAAGAATGACGATGCTTTCGAGATAGCGCGGCGTATGGCCCGTGAAGAGGGATTATTGGTGGGCATTTCGTCCGGTGCAGCCACCTGGGCAGCCATTCAAGTAGCTAAAAGATCAGAAAATGCTGGCAAGCTGATTGTCGTGATTATCCCCTCTTTTGGTGAGCGGTATCTGAGTACGGCTTTGTTTGCGAACCTGGTGGATTAATACTGTTGATCTGAAAACTATCTATTTCGATACAGGAGATAAATATGGCGCTTTGGAAGCCAGATCCAACCTTTTACCCTTCACCGCGCATGGCGATGGAAGCTCCGCAAGAGAAGTTCGGTTATGTCGGCACGTTGAATGTAGGGAATGGCAAGCCGGATGCCATGTGTACTATTGACCTGGATCCGGCATCTCCGACCTACGGTCAGGTTTTACATACCCTATCCTTACCGCACACCGGAGATGAATTGCATCACTTTGGCTGGAATGCCTGCAGTTCGGCGCTCTGTCCTGCTGCACCCCATCCCCATTTGGAGCGCCGCTATCTCATCATACCCACGTTGCGTTCCTCGCGCATCTACGTGGTAGATACCAAACCTGATCCCCACCATCCGCGCTTGGTAAAGACGATTGAACCTGAGGAGGTCCTTAAACGATCTGGCTACAGCCGCCCCCATACAGTCCATTGTGGGCCGGATGCCATTTATATCAGTGCGATGGGGTCGGCTAATCATGGCGGAAAGGGTCCCGGCGGTATTTTCTTGCTCGACCATCATACCTTTGACATCCTTGGGCAGTGGGAGATTGACCGCGGACCGCAGGTTCTGGCTTACGACTTCTGGTGGCATATTAACCACGATGTGGCGGTCACCAGCGAATGGGGCACACCGGATCTCTTCGAGGATGGCGTCAGGTTGGAAGATATCGTCAACCGGCGTTTCGGGCACCATTTGCACTTTTGGGATCTGCGCCGGCGCCGTCATGTCCAGGCGGTGGATTTGGGTTCGGAAAATCAGATGGTGCTGGAGTTGCGACCGGCCCACAACCCGATGAAAACCTACGGTTTTGCCGGCGTGGTGGTTAATGTGACTGACCTGTCCAGCTCGATCTGGGTATGGCACCGCGATAACGGGGCTTGGCAGGCGACGAAGGTTATTACCATTCCGGCGCAACCGGCCGATGCGAGCCAATTGCCCGATGCCTTGAAACCATTGGGTGCGGTGCCGCCGCTGGTTACAGATATTGACCTATCGCTGGATGATAAGTTTCTCTACGTTTCTTGCTGGGGCACCGGCGAGTTCCGCCAGTACGATGTTTCAGATCCCTTCAACCCCAAGCTCACCGGGACGGTACAACTCGGGGGGGTGACGCGCAAAGGCGCGCATCCGAAGGGAGGCGTGCTGTCCGGCGGGCCCCAGATGGTAGAGATCAGCCGGGATGGGAAACGGGTCTACGTGACCAATTCGCTCTATAGTACCTGGGATGACCAGTTCTATCCCGGTCTGAAAGGCTGGTTGGTGAAAATCAATGCCGATCCTAACGGTGGTATGACGGCCGATCCGGATTTCTACATGGAATTCGGCGATGCCCGGCCGCACCAGGTGCGATTGGAAGGTGGGGATGCCTCAACAGATTCTTTCTGCTATCCCTGATAGTCTGGGTCCCTGGTTGCTTTTGCTGGGCTTCGGGATTTATCACGGCATTAACCCAGGGATGGGGTGGCTCTTCGCCCTGGCGTTAGGTCTGCAACAACAGAGCGGCAGGGCTGTTTTGGCGGCCCTGCCGCCCATCGCCTTGGGGCATGCCATCTCATTGGTCATGACTGCCGTGCTACTGGGCATAGTAGGCGCTTTTCTGCCACTGGATACGCTCCGGCTATTGACTGCCGGCATTTTGTTGGTATTTGGCATTTACAAGCTCTTAACGTATTACCGTCACCCGCGCTGGGTGGGCATGCAAGTGAGTGGTCGCGATCTCATCGGTTGGTCTTTCCTGATGTCAACGGCGCATGGCGCCGGTTTAATCCTGGCCCCGGTGCTGATCGGTATTTCTGAAGCCAGCGAGCTGACCAGCCACGGATCTCATAGTGAGCATATCGCCAGCCTGGCGCTCAATACCTCCGGCATATCTTCCGCTTGGGGGTTAGCGATAGGATTTCATACCATCGTCATGTTACTGACGATGACTGCCATCGCCTGGATCGTCTATCGCAAAGTGGGCCTGTCGATCCTGCGGAGTAGCTGGATTAATTTCGATCTGATCTGGGCCGGGGCGCTCTTATTTGTGGGAGGTATCGCTCTATGGTCAGCCCTGTAGCGCGTAACGAAGTAGATAACGATCGTGTGTAGAATAGAACCACAGGTGGCTTTACGATGATCCGAACCTTCGCGAACGATATCCGGTCGGTTAAGGAGCGCGACCCTGCGGCGCGCAATGTGGTGGAAATTCTACTATGCTACCCTGGTCTGCATGCTGTATGGGGCCACCGCCTGACCCATTGGCTATGGATGCGCCACTTCCGGCTGCTGGCACGCTGGCTGTCGCAGCTTTTACGGGGGCTCACTGGTATCGAAATTCACCCTGGAGCCATTATCGGTCCCGGTCTATTTATTGACCACGGCATGGGTGTGGTTATCGGTGAAACCTCGGAGATTGGCGAGGATGTGACCCTCTATCACGGCGTAACTCTGGGGGGTACCAGTTTGCAAAAGGGTAAGCGCCATCCCACCCTGGGAAACCGGGTCGTGGTTGGCGCAGGGGCCAAAATTCTGGGGGCGATCACTGTTGGTGATAATAGCCGGATTGGCGCCAATGCGGTCGTCGTGAAACCGGTGCCTGCCGATGCAGTGGTGGTGGGAGTCCCGGGCCAGGTAATATCGCGTAGCAAGCCGCGAAAGCCTAAGGATTCCCCAGATATGGATCATACGATGATGCCAGACCTGATGGGGGTGGCCCTCTCATCGCTCATGGAGCGGGTGGATTCCTTGGAAGTGCGGTTGGAGGGGCACGCCACACATGTTCCAGGGCAGGTGGTGCATCTCTCTCCACATGCGCCCGATCATGGTGTATGGCGTGGCGAGGATTTTGCGATATAGTTACGGGGGAGATGGGAAAATAGTGAGCCAGAGAAATCCTATTACAAAATTACAGTTGCCGGGTGTGATCGTTACACCGGAGTGGCTGGGCAACGCGCTATCCCATCCCGATTTGCGACTGGTGGATTTGCGCAGCCGGGAAAGCTACGATGATGCCCATATCCCAGGGGCTGTGTGGCTGGATTTGAAGGATTTGGCCGGTACTATCGACGGCGTTCCCGGTATGCTGCTGCCCCCTGACGCATATGCAAAACAAATCGGCCGGCTGGGGATAGATCAGGATAGTGTGGTGGTACTGTATGATGAGAATTGGGGAATGCCTGCCGCGCGGGTGCTCTGGTCACTGGCGCGCTACGGCCTCTCCCAGGCAGCTGTACTGACCGGGGGCTGGGATCGCTGGCAAGAAGAAGGGCGGTCGCAGACGGCGGAAGTGCCGGAGATGCGTTCTGCCCATTTCGTTCCACAGGCCGATGATAGCCAGGTAGCGGAAAGATCCTGGCTGCTACGTCGTCTAGAGCAGGGCGATTTGATCTTAATTGATACCCGGGCGCCTGCTGAATATAACCAGGGCCATATTCCCGGCTCGCTTTGTTGGGATTGGGTCAACGGCATCCCGGCACATGGCTGGGATACACTTGGCCC
The DNA here is from genome assembly GCA_009692745.1 of Chloroflexota bacterium. Classification (GTDB taxonomy): domain Bacteria; phylum Chloroflexota; class Anaerolineae; order Epilineales; family SHYO01; genus SHYO01. Next base: position 2,355 of record SHYO01000044.1, on the reverse strand, counting down.
CGAAGCGGAGCTCCGCACGAGATTGGCGGAATTGGGAGTAACTCCTGACCGGGAGGTGGTGACTTATTGCCGTTCCGGTGCCAGGGCTGCCCATACCTACCTGCTTTTGCGCCATCTGGGCTTCCCTAAAGTGCGGCTCTATGATGGTTCCTGGCTGGAGTGGTCGCGTTACCAGAATGGAGGAGCTGTTTGAGCCTAAAGATCGACACCGAAAAATCCAAATCACCGTGGCAAGCTTTCCTGGATGGGCTGGGATATTCTGGCAGACGCGGAGTATCGCGCCAGGTAGGGTTGGGCCTAATCGCCGTCGTAGTTGCACTCATTATTCTTTGTGCAGTTAATATAGTGCAAGGGGAAATGGCCCTTTTCTGGGTTTTCGGTCTGGCTTTTGGATTTGTTTTGCAGCGTAGCCGTTTTTGCTTCGCCAGCGCTTTTCGGGATATCTTCCTGCTGGGTCATGGCCGCAATATGAAAGGTGTTTTGCTGGGATTGGCCGTAGGAACAGCGGGATTTGCTGTCCTGATGGCCAAATATGTGCCTAACCCGACCCTGGGTACTTTACCTCCGGATGCTAATGTGTTGCCGCTGGGTTGGCATACGGTATTGGGAGGGGTGCTTTTTGGGATTGGGATGGTAGTGGCGGGTGGTTGTGTCTCAGGCAGCGTTTACCGTATGGGAGAGGGATATGTGGCTTCCTGGTTCAGTATGGGAGGGATCCTGGTAGGGTTGGCCGTCGCTGGGTTGACCTGGAATTGGTGGTGGGATGTCTCTATTTCCCACAGTCCACGGATCTGGTTACCGACTACCCTGGGACATGGTGGGGCTGTGGCTGTTACCATGCTGGGGCTGTTGGTGGCCTATTTGCTAGTCCTCTGGTGGGAAAGTCGTAGTGGTGTTGTAATTCCCGACCCTCAATTCCAGGGAAGTGATGAAGATACATTCGCTGCCAGGTTAAATGATACTCTGAAGCGCATTTTTGTCCGTGGCTGGTCCGCTGTGGCTGGGGGAGCCGTACTGGGTGGTTTGAATGTGTTGCTCTTTACTGCTGCACACCCTTGGGGCTTCACTGGTGAGCTTTCCCGCTGGGCTTTGGGCTTCACCAATTGGATGGGTATCGGCCCGGGTACTTTGAAAGGTGCCGCCAGCCTCCCGGGTTGTGCTCTGGATGTTGGTGATGGAAACTTATTGAATCATATGCTTTTTCTGGTATGGGGTATGGTTTTCGGCTCTTATATTGCTGCAGTCTTTTCAGGAGAGTTTAAGATTCGCGTCCCCCGGCAAAAGGTTCGCTATGTCCAGGCGCTGGGTGGTGGCACAGCAATGGGTTATGGCGCCGGACTGGCTATGGGCTGCACGATTGGAGCCTTTTTCTCGGCCATCCCTTCCCTGGCTCTTAATGGCTGGGTATTTGCTCTGGCCCTGGCAGTTGGTGCCTGGATTGGCACCCAGATAATTCAGAGGATTGCGTAATCCCAAGGTAGTATATCTCTCAGAGATTTTTGGGAGGAGGATATTATGGCATTCAAAAAGCTTGATGTACGCGGTGAAATCTGCCCCTATCCGATGATGAAGACGGTTCAGGCGCTCAAGAAGCTTAAGGCAGAGGATGAGGGTTTGGAGGTGATTACAGATCACGCCCCGGCATTGGAGACTATCCCGACTCAAGCGGCGCGGCTGGGTTATACAGCACAAATTGAAGAAACTGCCACGCCGGAGTGGCGCATCTTACTCACCAGATCCCATTAGGAGGAAATCAGGCTATGAAAAACCGTCTATTTCTTGTTTCTATTTTGGTGTTGTCATTTATCTTAGTTATTACCACAGCATGTGGTTCACCGGCTATATTGGCTGGACAGGCGACACCGACCCAGGCATCGAATGCAAACCCTACGGGTTACGCCAAGCCGGATGTGTTGGTCGATACAGCCTGGGTTAAAGCGCATTTACAGGATGCTAAAGTTCGATTTATCGACTTGAGCGGTAAGCCCGATACGTATGCGGCCGGCCATATTCCCGGTGCCGTATATACCTCGTTGAATGACTACGTAAATCCCAATGACTCTATCAAAGGCCAGATTATGACGCGCGATGCGCTTTCGGCCTTAATGAGCAAACAGGGGGTCAACAATAGCGACACTATCGTGTTTTACGATGACGGCCGCAACCTTTCGGCGTCAAGAGCCTACTGGGTATTGAAATATTATTCTCACTCTAGTTTCGGCTAACCGGCTTCCAGCCAGTAGGCTGCCCAGAAGGTCTGGTGGGCAGCACCAAGGGCCTCGTCATCGTGGCGAGGTCCGCAAGACGAGTTCTTATGTGTCTAAACGCCCTGCAAAGGGCCTTACAGCAGCGCCG
>SHYO01000043.1 GCA_009692745.1 Chloroflexota bacterium | reverse complement strand
AGTTCGGGCAGGCCCAACTGCTGCATGACTCCGATCAGCAAGGGTATATCGTCAACTAGTTCGTGTGTGAGCGTAACTTGTTCTATCATGCACTTAAGTTTACTACTAATTCCATCATTCTCACTTTCTTTTTACGCGAAAGAAGAGATCCTATCATAAGGATACTTCTTTTCACCAGAGGAGAAATACTATGCTGGCACAGGGTGAGGATGCGCTAGAGGGATCCCCAGGGAGCGTACATGTACCTTTGACGCCCTCTATCCTGGTGGGAATACTCCTCATACCGCTGGTTATAATCGTAAGTCTGCGGCTCGTACCCTCCTGGGACTTGCACCTCGAGGCTCACTGGTTTCACTTTCAAGTAGTCTCTTTTACCAGCCTGGTCGCCTTAGTAGTAGCGTTGCTGGTGACGAGCCTGGCCGGACCATTGTTGGATATCCGCACCTTCTTTATTACCCTGGCTTTCACTGCTATTGCCGGCATTTTCTTAATCCACGGATTAGCCACGCCGGGCGTCATGTCGTCTCCTCTCCCGGCAACATCCTCCCCCGCGGATACCTCTCATAGTATGCCCGGCATGCAAGCCCCCCCCCCCAGCACCGACGGCTATAGTTCCCCCTCGGATAGCTACGGTTCGTCTGCCACAGGGGCAGCTACAGCGGCGCCGGCAAACCCTGCACCCACCGCCCCTGATCCCTGGGCCCTGAGGTCGGGGTTAGCTGTTACCTGGTCAGCGCCCCTCAGCCTCTTCGCCGGAGGACTTTTCTTCTGCCTGGCCAGCCTACCTTGGACAAAAAGACGGCGCAAATGGATCCTGGCGCAGCGGTCCCGTTTGTGGCGCCTGGCTGTTTTGGGTTACATCGCCTACATCGGCACGATCATCTTTTTTCCTCAACCCCTGATGTGGCTATCCCAACTTAGCCCGACCAGCCTACGATCTTTAGCCAGCCTGACATTAGTACTGTATTTGAGCGCCGCCTTTTCTTTCTGGCGCAGGTTCCAAGATACCAGACGGCCGTTTGAAGCCGCTATGTTCATCGCCGCCGGTTTTTTGGCAGAAGCTGTGTTATGTATGGTGGCCAACCCGCTCTGGAATATAAGTTGGTGGTCATACCATGTGCTGATGCTGCTGGCCTTTATGTTGGCGATGGGTGCGGTGGTGCTGGAATATGAGCGCGTGCGCCACTTCCAATTATCCAATTACTTCGCGGCGACCAGTGTAGTCGCCGTGGCCTTACTGGCAGGGGTGGCAGGAGAGTTGGCGACGAACCTGTTGGGCCCCCTGGTAGCGCCTGAAAACGCCGGAGCGGTGCGTTGGGGTACCAGCGCCATCTTCCTGGGTATGTCGGGATTGCTCTTTCTGATCCTGTGGCAAGTGGTGTACCGTTGGGACCAGATCATTACGGAGCGGACGACTACCATCCGGCGCCAGGAGACAGCCTTGGAGCGCTCCCGCATGGCCCAGGCATTGGTGCCTATCGGCCTGGCGATTGGCGCCACCCTGGACCTGGACCAGGTCTTGGATATTATCTGCGAACAGAGTCTACGTCTCTTTAACATCGATTCCGCTTTTCTCTGGCTCAGAGAAGGTGACGAATTGGTGGGGCGCGCCGCGCGCGGGCACAAACGGGAGCAATTTATCGGGATGAGACGGAAAATCTCCACTTACAATTTTTTGGGGGCCCGGATCTTGCAGGACGGCGCGCCCCTGCTGGTCAACCATGCCCAACATAGCGTGATGGTGAACCCGGAATTATGCAAGATTTTTGACGTACAAGCCATATTGGGCGTACCTTTTCTCAGCGATAACCACACTATCGGCGCGTTGATACTGAGTGATACCCATAATCCGGAGCGCTTTGTACCGGTGGATATGGAGGTGGCTACCCTCTTTGGGCAACAGGCAACGGTAGCTCTGACACATGCCCGGCTCTACGATCGAGTGCAACAACAGGCAGGAACACTGACATCTACTTTGTACGAGCTACAGTCCAGCTACCAGTCAACACTCATGGCTTTAAGCGCGGCGTTAGATGCACGGGACCGGGAAACGGAAGGCCATTCCCAACGGGTAGCCATGTATACCCTTTTGTTGACAGAAGCCCTGGAACCCGCGGTTCCCGGCATCAAAGATCAGGAGATGCAAGAGGCCATTGAATGGGGCGCCTTGCTTCACGACGTAGGGAAGATTGGGGTACCCGATGCCATTTTGCACAAACCCGGCAAACTCACCGAAGCCGAATGGCAAGCGATGCGCCGGCACCCACCGATTGGCTATGAAATTCTGCAGGACATCGCCTTCTTGAAGCGAGCACTGCCAATGGTTTTGCACCACCACGAGCGTTGGGATGGCACCGGTTATCCCCGCCAACTCCGCGGTGAGGCCATCCCGCTCATTGCACGTATTTTTGCCGTGGCTGACACCCTGGATGCCATCACATCGAAACGCCCCTACCGGGAGGCGCGCTCTTTTGCAGAAGCCAGGGCAGAGATCCTGCGCCACCGGGGCAGCCAATTTGACCCGACAGTAGTCGACGCTTTTATGCGTATTCCTCTTTCAAGCTGGGGGGCGCTGGCAGGACAGAGTTACGCAGCCAGCAAGCCATTGGCGCGGGTCTAGCAGGTAGAAATCATAGAAACCGGACAGGAATTCTGATCTCTGCGAATCTGTTTAGCGTCTGAGGCTGCGGGAGAGGGAGAAAGAGAGGGCAGCCGCAAAGAGAGCACCAAAGTAGTATACCGGGGCGTTTTGGAAGGCCTGGGATAGGTTAAACTGCGGGAAAACGGCCATAGCTACCTGGTCAAGCGTAGTGGCCGCTATAGTAGCAGCCAGCAGCAGGGTAAAACTGGGGGGGGGATTTTCTGCCAGCAAAATAGTTCCTGCCATCACTAAGGCCGCCAACAACCGTAGACCGGTTTGGCCAAGCCCAATAGAAGTGAAACCGGCCGGCGCGAAAAGCAATACCCCAGCCACTATGACCTGGAGGATACCGAAGAGCAGCCCGCGGTTTTGGCGAGGCATAAGACCATAAGCCAGAGGGACCCCACATAGCCACAAGCCGTATGTAAAGCCCTGTAAGGGACCGGTTTGATCGTATTGTGCCCCTAGAACGAACTGCAAAATCCAATTGATGGCGATTAATACAGCCAGGCTCATCCCGACCAGCCCGTAATCCACCACCGCGCGCTGGAATTTTTGTCTGCTGGTCAGGGGGGGCGGCGGCGCCAACTGGACGGTCATCGTAGGAGCAAAGGGTGTGAGCCGCAAAGCCTCCCGAACAGCGCCGATATCCGGAAAACGCTTGGCAGGATCAGGCTCCAGGGCATGCATAATCAGGCGTTCCATTTCCGGCGAGATGGCAGGATTTAATTGGCGCACAGGAGCGAATTGGAACGGTTTTTGCTCCGGATCCACTCCGGTAAGCAGGTGATGCAGCGTAGCACCCAGGGCGTAAATATCACTGCGAGGATCGGTCTGCCCTTTGCCGTACTGCTCGGGCGGCGCATACCCTGCTGTACCAAAGGCGGTGGTATCCCCTTGCTGGCCGGGTTTAAAGAAGCGGGCGATACCGAAGTCCACCAGCTTGATCCGACGCTGCTCGTTAAGCATAATATTCTGCGGTTTTAGATCGCGGAAGATCACCGGCGGCTGGTGAGTATGCAAATACTCCAAAACGTCGCATAGCTGGGCCGTCCAGGAGGCGACCTCAGTTTCAGCTAGAGGGCCGCCGCGCTCTACCATGATCTTCTCCAGGGTTTTGCCCTGGACAAATTCCAGCACCAGGTAGATATTGCGCCCTTCCGCGAAATAATCAACCACCTTGGGCAGGTTAGAATGGTCCAGGCTGGCGAGCAGGTGGGCTTCCTGCTCAAACAGGTGCTTGGCTTCCGCCTTTTCCTCGGCAGTGCTCAGCGCCTGGGTAGACATCTCTTTCAGCGCCCAGGTTTTACCGTTAATGCGCAGATCCTCTACCTGGTAGACTGATCCCATACCGCCTTTGCCCAGGCGATCCATAACCCGATAGCGCCCACTGAGGGTTGTACCGGTGCTCAAGGCGGCAGGATTGCCGGGGGGCAAGACGTCGTTGCCTAAGGCAGAGGAGCAGACATGGCAATAGCGCGCCTCGGGACGGTTGATAGCCCCGCAAGAAGGACAAAGTTGTTTCGATTCGACAGAGGTAACCATAATATTAATGCAACCCCACGCCACTGAAAGCCGAATTCACCAACGCCCCTCCTACCAAGAATACCAGGATTAGAGGGAAATCCGTCCATGACGGCCCTGAGATTCCGTGAAGCAGGTTGGTGGCAATCAGAGCAGCTCCCATGGCAAGAAATAATAGACTAATAGCATCACCAAAACTTGCACTGCTGTACCCATTCGCCAATAGGAGTACTTCCAGCACTACAGCTTGAAGTAACAACAATATGCCAGGATGTCCGCCAGATGAAGTCAGGATATGCTGAATATCGCCGCCACCTTGTGACAGCAATACAAAACTACCGAGCAGGCCACCCGTTACCAGGGCTGTGCCAGGCCGGCGAGTTAAAGAATAGGCCAACAGCATGATCACTGGCATGCCTGCCAGAATGACAGCAATATCGCTCAGGCCAGCAGGCTGCCACTTTAAGGATAGCACCACCAATCCCAGGACCGTGGTGACCAGTACTCGCCTGGCAGATTGGCGCCAGGAGGCGCGCAAGAACGATTTCAAGGCTTTGGCAGGGGGAGGCAATACCCGCACCGGCGAGGGCTGGCGGGGCGGCGGTGACGGTGGAACCGGCGCGGTTTTACGGCGCCACTGCGGTTGTTGGCGATCAGTCTCATCTGTTACCCGGGCAGTTGTCCTGGGCGTAGCCAATAAAACCTGGTGCATTTCGGTCACGGAATGCCACCGGTCCTCGGCTTTTATCTGGATAGCCTTATTGACCAGCCGGTCCATGTCGTCTGAAATCGACGGATTCAGACGGCGCAACGGCGGAAATTGCATCGGGCTTTCCGCCGGATCGCGCTTGGTCAACAGGTTATGCAAGGTTGCGCCAAAGGCATATATGTCGGAGCGGGGATCGGTTTGCCCCTTGCCATATTGCTCCGGCGGGGCAAAGCCCGGCGAGCCAAAGGCGGTAGTATCCTGGACTTTACCGGGTTTGAAGAGCCTGACGATGCCGAAATCGATCAGTTTTATCGTGCCGGTAATATCCAACATGATATTGGCCGGCTTCAAATCCCGGAAGATAATGGGATGTTCTTGTTTATGTAAATACTCCAACACATCGCATATCTGGAGGGCAAACTCCCGCACAATGCGCTCGGGCAGCGGGCCGGGGGATTCGTCCAGGATGGTCTGCAAGGTTTTGCCTTCGACATAGTCCATCACCAGGTATTGCTTTCCGCTGGAGGTGAAAAAATTAGTCACTTTGGGGAGATTAGGGTGGTCAAGTCTGGCAAGAATGCGGGCCTCCTGCTGAAAGGCGTTGATGGCCGCCCTGCGCTCCGCCTCGTCGCCGAGCTGGGTATCGGAAAATTCTTTGACGGCCCACTGCTTCCCTTCCAGAAGCTGATCGCTGACCCGGTAGACAGCGCCCATGCCCCCTTTTCCCAAGCGGGTTTCAACAAGATAGCGTCCGGCCAACAGAGTTTGTGAACCGGTGCTGAGAACGGTATCAGCCAACGGACCGGAGCCGTTCAAGCTAGCGGCGCACTGGCTGCAATAGCGCGAGCCAGGGAGATTTACCTGGCTGCAGGCAGCACATACCGGGCCGGAAAGATTGGCGGCACAGGCAAAACAAAATTGGGCTTCACCGCGATTTTCTGCGCCACATACCGGACAGATTTTCACCATAACAATTTTCTACACCATAAAATGGGACAATCCACGAGGGTACTCGTGTAAGAAATTGCCCAACGTTAAAACCTCGATAATATATCTTATACGATAAATATATGCCTCATGTTGCAAATTGACGAGCAGAATGGGTGGCGCCCAGGCTAAATTTCGCCAGGGGCAGCGCGCGCCGGAACTCATCGATCGTCTGGAATCGGTCGTTCTGGTTAACCCTGGTCGCCTTAATGATGGCGTTTTCCGTCTCTTCCGACACAGCGGGATTCAGCTTGCGCGCCGCTGGCAGTAAAAAAGCTGTCGCTAATTGGGATGGATCCTGTTTTGTCAGCAGATTATGCAGTGTCACACCTAAAGCATAGACATCGGACCGGGAGTCAGTCTGGGCTTTGCCATATTGTTCCGGGGGAGCGAAGCCGGGCGAGCCCATAGCGACAGTGTCCCGTTTCTTACCAGTTTTGTGCAGCCGGGCAATGCCAAAATCAATCACCTTGAGGAGCCCGGAGTTGCGATCCTCCATCAGGTTGCTGGGTTTAAGATCACGGTAGATGATAGGCGGCTTTTGCCCATGCAGGTAGCCCAGGACATCACAAATTTGTACGGCCCAGAGCAGCACCCGTTTCTCGTCTAAAAAAACCGGTGAAGTGAGGTTAATCTTTTCCAGGGTCTCCCCTTCCACCCATTCCATTACCATAAAATACCGGTTCCTGCCTTGAGAATTCTGCGGATCCCCTGGTTCTGTGAAAACATTCAGCACGCGGGGCAGGTTAGGATGGTTTAATCGCCGCAACAGTTCAGCCTCACCCATGAAGGCAGCAATAACAGATTGGCGCTCGTCAGGATGTACCTTAGATAAGCTTAACTCTTTCACTGCCCACGCCTGTTGTGGTTTTTGTAAGTCGAATGCCTGGTATACAGTTCCCTGGCCGCCTTCTGCCACTTTCGCCACCAACCGGAAACGGCCCTCCAGCACACTACCTACCCCAATCTGCACAAATACCGGCTGAGGGTACTCAGCTAGGGGATTGCGGCAATGGCCACAATAGCGGGCACCCAGGCGGTTAGTCTGGCCACAGTGGGGGCAAATCGCTTTAAGATGGGCACGACAATGGCCGCAAAAGCGCGCCCCCAGGCGATTATCTCCACCGCAGTGGGGACAAATCTCCTTCAATGGCGCACGGCAGTGCCAACAGAAGCGGGCAGATGGGCGCACCTCCTGGCCACAATGGGGACAGGATAGCCGGGGCGATAGCCAGGGCGACAGCCCAGGCGACAGCCCGAGCGACGCCTTAACGGCTGCGGCGATAGGAGATGCCTCAGCAGTAGCTGCAGCGGTGAGGGCGCCACAGTTCAAGCAAAAGCGGGCTCCCGGCCGGATGGGCTGGCCGCACCGGAGACAGAATTTTGATTGCGCCTGATTCAGAAGCCGGCTGCGGCCAAGCGTTTGACCGCAGGAGATACAGAAGTGCGCTGCGGGGCGATTGGATGTATGGCAAATTGGGCAATGTGACCATGAAATCATGAAATCTCTCTTTTCCTCATTGTAGCCTTAAATCTGAATCGCGAAAAACTCTGATTTCACCGAGGCTGCCAGGATAAAACGGCCATATGAACTTAAAGGGGCTTCGATACGACGTTCCAGGTTGAATTGAGACCGGAGCTGGCCACTAGTGCGATCAATGCCCCACAACATACCGTCATCGCAAGCGACGATTACCTGGCTATCCACTACCAGGGGTCCCGTGCTCACCCGTCCAGGAAGCTGGGTCTGCCAGATAAGACGGCCATCTCCCGGTTGCAGCGCCATCACCGTCTGGCCGGAGGCTACATAGATATATGTCCCATCAAAAGCCCCCGGGCCACACAGTACCTGGCGCGAAGGCGTCGTATTGGACCACAGGACCTGGCCATCGCTGGCTCGTAAAGCATAGAGGGCCCCCGTATCACCACCGATAAAGAGGTGGTTCTGGGTAGCCAGGGGGGGACGCACCAGGCGCCCCTGAAGTTGGCGGAACCATAGGCGCCGGCCATCCTGCGGGACAATTGCATGGACGGAGCCATCGGTAGCTACCAGGTAGGCTACCCGGCCATTGGGCGCCAGCAGGGGGGCAGCTTCAACCCAGCCGCCTGTACGGTAACGGTATACTTCGTGACGCTCACGCCCATCCAACGCGAAGAGTGTGCCGCTGCGGGTACCCATCAGCACCAGACCTTCCCAAGCCATAGGGCCGCTAAGCAGGCTGGAAAAGCCCAACATCCAAACCGGCTTGCCACCATCATGATCAAAAGCCCAAAGATTCTCGCCCGCCACCACGTAGAGATGATACATACCCCAAACCGGCGTAGCAGTCACCGGCTGCCCCTCGCAATTGCCCTGCCAGAGGATCCGTCCCGTTTCGGCCTCCAGGCAACTAAGCACCCCCGTATTACTGCCCAGGTAAAGGCGGTTAATCAATCCGCCAGAACCGGGCTGCGACACCGGATGGCGTGCCAGAGTACTCACCAGGGGGTTACCGGGCAAGAACCCCGCCAGGGTATCGGTGGCCCCCTGCTTCCCGGCCTTTAACTGCCACGCCAGTTGTCCCAAGGGTTGCAAAGCCGCAGCCGTAGAAAGCCCCGCGCCGCAGTGCTGGCAGAAACGACTGGTGAGCCGATTGCGCCGCCCACAACGCGTGCAGAACTGCGCCCACCGCTCTGCTAATACCTGGGCCAGAATTTCCCGTACCTGGCGCGCGGATATGGGCCGCTCCAGAGGTTCAACACTCAGCAGGCGGGCTACTAGTGCTTCCACCTCCGGCGCCACATCCCGGCGGAACTGGCGCAAGGGCAGAAATTGGTGCATAGCCTGGGAAGGGGCCTGACCGGTCAGTAAGGCATAGATAGTAGCCCCCAGGCTGTAAAGATCGGCGGGGATACTGGCCCGGCCCGCGGCATATTGTTCGGGGGCGGCATATCCGGCGGTACCAGCGCGGGGACCGGGGGCCGATTTGCCGGAGGTCAGATCCTCTTGCTGCGCCATGACCGCTTCGGCCAAGCCGAAATCAATCAATTTGATTTCCCCCCCGCGCGCGAGCATGATATTGGCCGGCTTGACGTCGCGAAATATCACAGGAGGCTTACGCTCATGGAGATAAGCCAGGGTATCGCAAACGCGAATCATCCACTCCAATACGTCAGCTTCGGGCAACCCGGCCGGCGCGCGCTGCATTTTCTGCGCCAGACTCTCCCCATCGATAAATTCCATTACCAACCCCAGGCGCCCGCTGAGAGTACTCAGCTCACGGAAGGCGTCGTAAATCCGTGGCAAATTGGCATGATCCAACGTGGACAGCAGCGCCGCTTCTTTATCGAAGAGCGTAGCGCGGCGCTGGTAATAGGGCTGGGGCCCCCAAGGTATGGTCTTGACGGCGACCAGACGGTTATCGACGCGGATATCCTGGGCCAGGTAGACAGCGCCGGCACCCCCTTTACCCAGCAGACGGACAACCCGGTAGCGCTGGTGGAGCAAGGTGCCGGGAACAGGCGAAATGATAGGCGGGCTGGAACTCATCAAACACCTACCTCCTGGTAGGCGCTGACCGAGGGTCAGCCGGGCGACGGCCCAGGCGGAAGATGCGCTCGCCTAAAAGGATCTCTTGTTGCATTCTCGTAACAGGCGTACTCGCAACTGGGACCAGAACCCTATCGGGAGTATCGGCATCCTGAGCGAAACTTATCTGGCTGGGCGATAAACGATCTGCCGCGGGAGGAGCGGAAATCCACACGCTCACTTTCCACATGCCTGGAGGATCACCGGCCTGGATGGTAGGTTGGCGTTGTTCCAGGCGAATACGGATGGCGTCCTGGTTAACTTTGAAAGAGAGGGTCTCGCGGGAACTATAACTCGGAGCGCCACGACCGTCAGCACCCGGGGCGTAATAGCCAATAGAGAGCTGATGGGTGTGAACGCGGTGGCGAAACAAGTTGGTAAATTCCAATTCCAGAGTGAAATAGGGAGCGTCGTCGGGTATAGTATCTACAGAGCTGGATTTTGCATCCGCGGCGGAGGTTAGCCTTGAAGCGCTCAGCGTCAGCGGCACCAGAGTGCAGATCTCTTGCAGCGCCACCAAACGAGATATCTGGCGCGGCATTTCTGGAGCGGTAGGCGACCTGAGCCCAACCCGCTCCAGAATATGGGTACTGCGCCAGAAACAAACCTGCTGCGACGGAAGCTGCAAAACTACCACCTCGGCCTGCAGTGTACGGCGCCCTTCCAACACGGCATAGCGCGCATTGGTTCCGCCGCGCCAGAGGGCTAAGCCCTTGAGCAAAGGCGCTATGGCAGGATCAGCCCGGGCAGCCAGCACATAGGGATTATCCGGCGGGATGGCAACTAGAGAAGCACAGGTTTGGCAGACACCGTCCTCTGCGGGGTACCGCCCCGCCACACAACGGCGGCAATAAAGCTGGCCACAGAAACCACAGGTGGCCCCATGCTGAGCACAGTGTACCTGGCCGCAGATGGGGCAGGCGCTGCTGTGTTCGACACAAACAAGGTGCTGCCCCAAGGCACAGGTGGAGGCATGTTGCGGGCAGACGACCCCGACACCAGGTGCTTCGGTACCAGGTCCTATGGCGCCAGAGTGCTGGCAGATGGAGCAAGCAACCTGGTGTTTAGCACATAAACTCTGGCGGCAGATAACGCAGCGGGCCGTACAACTGGCCTGCTGGCAGACGCTCTCACCGCAAACACTACAGAAGCGCCGGTGCTCCGGACAGACGGGCCGATGGCAACTGGCGCAGGTGGCGGCACAGTCACGACAAACCGGCTGGCCATCAACGCTGCACGCCGCCAAACCGCAAGCGGTACAGCTATCACGATGGCAGTGGCTACATGTGCCACCACACACGGCACAGACAATATGGTTACCGGTGCGGCACAGCCATAAAGCATGGCCAGGCTGCGAGCAACTAGCACAGGTGACCGGCTGCGGCTCCCCCCGGTACAGATCAAAGAGCAAAGAAAGGGTTAGTGGGAGCCCGGTAACAGCAGGAGATGGCTCACGAGGGTACTCACCAACCGTGGTAGAGTTCTCGCTATGAACCGCCGGGGAAGAAGATTGTGCTGGCGGTAAGATTTGTTCTGGGGCAGAGATATGCGCCTGGTCCGCGCCTGCCGCGTGCAATACAACCTGGGTGACCATCACCGGCATCTGCACCAGGAGAGCATTGACCAGGCGGATAGTAATACGCAGCCGGTGGCGATCTTGTTCAGCGCCCAGAGCTAATTGTCGTTCGCGCAGGAGATAAGCATGCTTGCCGGCCAATGCTTCCTCCTCATCCTCGGTTGCCGGTGGAGAGGCCCCCCCGGTGGTGTTTGCGGAGGATTGTGCGGCGTACGGCCTCTGAGGGGTACTCAGCGAGGGCCGCGCGAGAGTACTCGCGGCAGAGGTTTTCAGCAGCTCCATCTCTAATTCATTATAATAGGCATTCAGGCGCTCCCATTCCCGCTGCAAGCGTTGCTGCGCCTCTGCCTCGTATTGCTCAATCAGAGGTCGCAAGCTTTCCATAGCGACCTGCCGGGCGGCGGCGAAAGCGGTATGAAACCCTTGGTTTCCGAAGTCGGGGGTGGGTGGGACCGTCCCATTGTCCTGGCCGGAGGCTAACGGGGTAGTATGACTCCCCTGGTCGCCGTAGTACCCGGCACCAGAGTGCTGGCCAGGATTGGCGGCACCGGGATCGGCGACCGGCAGAACCGCGCGCAGGATAGTCTGCCAGCGCTGGTCAACCGCCTGGGCCGCGCCTGTAACCAGATCGACAATCACAGGGACCAGCCGCTCAGCCCGTTCATCCGTCCGCAACTCCAGGTGCAGGTTAAAAAGCACATAGAAACGCTCCTCAGCCTGAGCATCTCCCCACTGTGGGGAAGTATTGAGAAAACGGTAAGCGCTGCGTATCTGATCATGGGCGCCTTCACGAGAAACCTGGGCCGGAAGCTGCCCCTGAGCCACGGTATCCCAGGAGCGGATAACCTCCATGATCTGTTCCAATAGAAAGCTGCCGAAAGTCAGGAGTTCCGTCCCCGGAGTACCGGGGGCGGAGTATCGGGGGTCATCATCGATTTTCTGTTCGCGCCGAAAGGCGATAAGCAGGGAGGAACGGCCGTTAAAGGCTGGCAGGTAGCGGGATGGCAAAGCAACCAACCAGCGACCGTCACCTTGCTCGGCAATCTCGGCCCCGATGAAGTGAAAAAATTGGCGCGCGAAGAGCTCTAGCTCGGCACCATCGGCCAGTGGGAGGCCAGCCGGCGGTGTGACGGTGTGACTCAAGGTTCCCGGAGCCGTATTGACTTTATTGGGCAAGGCGCTGCTCATCCCTTACTCAAAACGCTATTCAAAAATCCTGGATATGATGATTTCATTTTGGCGAATCTGCTCATACTGCTGTCGAGCTTCGTCTAATTGTATCCCAAATTGTTTTAAGCGGGCCTGTAGCTCGACCTCGCTCTGCGACTCGAGCCAGATGTGGCGCAAAGCCGATTCGAAATCCTCTCGCAAGCTCCCCAAAATCAGGTCTAACTCACCAACCACCAGTTCGAAGAGGCGGATCTTATCCTGCAGCAGGCGCAACAGGTACTCTTCCATCGTGTGAAGATAAGCCAGGTTATACACGCGCACAGGAAACTTTTGTCCCAGGCGATGCACCCGCCCAATCCTCTGTTCAATCTTCAAGGGATTCCAGGGCAGATCATAGTTAACCATCTGATGGCAATATTGCAGATTATGCCCTTCGCTGCCCGACTCAGTGCTAATCATAATCTGCATATCGTAGCGAAACTTATGTAAAGCCTCACGCCTCTCAGCAGAGCTCATATCGCCGTTAAAATTTACCACCCCGAAGCCCAGGCCGGACAGGTGATCGGTCAGTAATTTTTGCGTTTGGCGGTACTGGGTAAATACCAGCAATTTACCGGCGCTGCCTTCCGGCAATCCGCCCAGAATATTAACCAATGCCTCAACTTTGCCACTTACCGCCGGCAGGGCAGCAGCCTGGTAATAGAGGTCACTGAATTGCTGGTACTCCAGTTCCGGCCTTTGCGAGCGGTGGGATAGATGATACAAGGTCTGGCGCAAAGCAGGCAAGCTGGAACAAGATTCCTTCTGCAAATTGATCAACTCCAGGCGCAAGCTGCCGGCCATTTTTGGCTGCTGGGCCATTTGCTGAATGCTCTGATAGAGCTGCATTTCGGCAGGAGACATATTAATCCAGAAGGTTTCTACCCGACGCGGCGGGAGTTCGATACCCACACTGCCACGGCGGTTGCGGATCATGACCTCATTTAAAAAGCCCCGCAAGCGCACCGCATCCCTGGGTTGGCGCGGGTCATTGGGCGTGATAAAGCGGCGCCGGAATTGGGTCGGCGTGCCTAGCTGGCCTGGTTTCAAAAGCGTTACCAGGTTATAGAGCTCGTTCAAGTCGTTCTGCAAAGGCGTTGCCGTCAGCAAAAGCAGGTAACGTCGCTTCAGGCCATGCACAAAACGCCAGGTCTGCGTGGCGCGGTTCTTGAGCTTATGGGCTTCGTCGACAATGATCAGATCCCATGACACGCGCTGCAAATAGCTAGCATGGGGCTCGCGGCGCGCCCGTTCCAAAGAGAAGATGACCCGGTCCTGCTCATGCCAGCCCGCGTTGTTCGATGCGACCAGAAAATCTTCGTGGAATTTTTCGCGCAGCTCCCCCTGCCACTGCTCCGCCAGGCTGCTGGGTACCAGAATGAGGACCCGCTGCACCATGCGGCGTAAACTCAGCTCTTTCAGAATTAACCCGGCTTCTATCGTCTTCCCTAAACCTACCTCATCGGCCAGAATGACCCGCCCGCGCATCTCACCCAAGGCGCGCAGGGCAGCCTGCTGCTGGTATTCGTAATAATCAACTTCGACAGCATCCAGGCAGAGTAGCCGGTCGAAACCGGACGCTAGAGAGAGTTGGGTCGCCTGGCTGCGCAACCAGAAAGCTTGCAGGGACTGCGCGGGGGAGAGGGTATCTCCGGTCTGATTTGCCAGCGCCGGTCCGCCAAGCCGGGAACGGGTCAATGCGGCTAACACCTCGTTACATTCCGGTTCAATAATCACCTCGCGCGGGGGCAAGGCGGATTGGGCCAGATCCGCACCACAGCTTATGCAGAAACGGGCGCCCGGGCGATTCTGCGCCTGGCATTGGGGGCAGAGATAGAAAATGACCGGCGGCTCGGCAACGCCCACCCGCGTCTCAGCGCCGCACTCCAGGCAAAAGCGGGAGAGAGCCGGGTTTACCCGCCAGCAATGTTTACAAACCAGAGTCGCTTTATCGAGCGCTGCCAGGGCATCGCGTAGCTGGCGGGCGCTGGCGAAACGCTTTTCCCGGTCGAGGTCCACCGCGCGGGCCAGAATGGCATCCAACTGGGGCGAAGCTTGAACCCCCGGTGGCGAGTATGCAACCGCGACCAGAGAGGAAAATACAAAAGGATTGGGCTTGTGCTCCGGATCCTGGCCAGACAACAGGTAATGCAATAGGGCGCCCAAGGCAAAAATATCGGCACGGGCGTCACTCTGCTGGCCGCCAAACTGCTCCGGGGCGGCATATCCCGGTGTGCCGAATGCCACCGTATCACCGGCCTTACCTTGGGTAAAGACCCGGGCGATACCAAAGTCAATTAACTTGAGACTGTTATCCGGTAAGAGCATGATATTGTCCGGCTTGAGGTCGCGGAAAATCACCGGTGGACGGCGCGTATGCATATATTCCAGCACGTCACAGAGATCCAGCGCAAGGCGCAAACAGCGGACCTCATCCCAAGGGGGCGGATCCTGACGCAAGAAAGCCTGCAATGAGAGCCCAGGCACATAATCCATCACCAGGAAACTACCCTCAGGCAGCGTAAAAGCATCGCTGATTTTGGGGAGCAACGGATGATCCAGGCGCGCCAGCAAGCGGGCTTCGCTGTGGAAGAGGGCGGTACGGACGGCCGTTTCCTGTGGGTCCAGAGAGCCGGCAAGCTGGCTATTTTCGGGCAGGAGTTGCTTGAGGGCCCACTGTTTGTTGGCATTTAGCTTCAGATCATCTACCAGGTAAACCGCCCCCATATTACCTTGCCCCAACAGCTTGACGATGCTGTAGCGTTTATTTAGGACAATACCAATCTGCAATAGGTTACCGGGCAAGGGTACTTGCCTTCGAGGGTACTCGCCGATACACTGCCACCTCCTGAGGGTTTGGTTCCGTGCGCTGCCGGGTCATATCACAAAGGCAACTACCACCCCGATATTGTCCTCTCCACCCATCTCATTAGCCCGTTGCACCAGGGTCTCACAGGCGGAACGGGGATCGGGCGCGCGCGTGAGAATCGTCCGAATTTCCGGGTCGCGCACCATTTCCCATAGGCCGTCAGAGCATAATAACAGACGGTCCGCGCTCTGCAGTTCGTGGGGTCCAGTAATATCGACCTCCAATTTTGAGCGTGATCCGAGAGAGCGCAGGATGATATTCCGCTGCGGATGGGTGTAGATATCCTCCGGCCGGATCTGGCCGACGGCTACCAGGCTGGCAACCAGGGAATGGTCGGTAGTTAAGGGTTGCAGTTTGCCGCTACGCAGCAAATAGGTGCGAGAGTCACCCACATTGGCAGTGGTAAGCCGGTCATCCAGGATTACACCCATCGTCAACGTCGAGCTGGTATCTCCAGCTTCCTCAGGCCGTTTCTGGGCAAGATTGAGGATCAAACGGTTCGCCTCTTGCACCGCGTTACTAATCAGGCGCACCGGGTCGGTCTCAGCCGTGTCCAACCGGCGGGTGCGCCCTGGCTCTTTCGACTCAAAGATCACCTGCAGGTGTTGCTCAATCCCCCCCACAGCCGTGGCGCTGGCCAACTCCCCTCCCAGGGAGCCGCCTACGCCATCGGCCACGATCAGCAAAGCCACAGGAGGCGCATTGTAGCGCTGCAGAGTTTTAAATAGCACCTCGTCTTCGTTGTTGGGTTTTACACGCCCTACGTGTTTATCAGCCCAGATACTTAGTAGAAGTGGCATAGGTTATCCCGTGCGGAAGCTTAGTTGAACTTTGCCTAAACGCAATGCATCCCCGTCTTTCAGAGGTTGGGGCCGGACAGGCGCCAGCCGCTGCCCGTTAAGGAAAGTCCCATTGGTGCTATTTAAGTCCTCAACCATCCATTGGCCACCCTGGTGGGTAATACGGGCATGGCGCCGCGAGACGCCGCCATCCTCCCCACCATGGGGCGTCAGGTCGACCTCAGGGTAGATGTTACTCACCGGGTCGGTGCGGCCAATAAGATTATCATCCCTACCCGCCAGATTGATAGTAGCCTGACTACCGGCGACGACCAGGCGAGGTTGCCCCAAAGGCGCCGGGGGGGCCATTGGCATGGGAATAGGCGTAGAAGGCATACTGGGCGCCGGAGAAACCACGGAGGCTGCCGGAGATGTGCCGCGGGCGGCGCCGGAGAGGGAGGCGCCACATTCATCACAGTATGCCTGGCCGGCCATTTGCTGCGAGCCACAGGCAGAACAGGTGATAAAGGCAGGCCCCGGGCCGGGAGTGGATGGGCTCGCCATAGGCATCTGAGCTGCGGCGGGAGCGGCAGATACCGCCGGTGGTACTGCGGCTGCCACGGGAGTCGCTACGGTGGGCGGAGCGGCAGCCGCAGCAGAAGTATTGCCAGCCGCGCTGGCCGGGGCCGTCAGGGCCGCGCCGCACTCGCCGCAGAAAGCCTCACCAGGGATATAACTGGCGCCACAGGCTGGACAGCGGTTAGGCGGGGTGGAGCTTGGCAGCACCACCGGGGGTTCGACCGGCCCAGAGGAGCCAGGGTTCCCTGCAGCCTGAGGGCCACCGGCTGCCGCAGGCGCTGCAGATCCGGCAGCATCGGTGGTAGTCGGGAAGTCCGAGAGGCGCATGCCACATTGATCGCAAAACTGGGCATTATCAGGAACTTGATTCTGACAAGCTGGACATGTTTTCATGAGATATAGACCTCCTGTTAGCGTGATACTTAATCAACTTTGCCTTTCGGCTCTTCTTGGGGCAGATCAAGGCGCTGGGTGAGCTTCCGTGTGCCATAGGTAAGCTTCTTGGTGCCGGCTGATGAGAGGCCCTCGCCACGTTCCAACCGGTCAGCTTCAATTTGAGCGGCTCCGGCCAGGTCCGCCTCACCCAATTCCAGCAGGCGGGTGGCGGCCCGGCGCAGCTTTTGCGTAGCGTTGATCAGATTCCCAGCGCGCGCTTCGTCGAGGGCCTGGGTTTGCAAGCGAAAAGCCGTTACTTTTTCGGCCAGGTTCATAATATCAGGATTGACCTGTTGGGCGCGCTGCTGATCCAGGGTATACTCTACCAGTACATCAGTGCGCACCCGTTCCCCGTGAACCTGATTAGAGGGCACATCGTAACTCACTTCAGCCTGCGCCACGCGATACCGGCCGGCCGGCCGCACGGGCATGAGGAGTTCCACCAATAGGGCCTGGCCGGTATCCTTCTCCAGTTGGCCCAGGGGAACCTGCACATCCCGTTCGGTGAGGGCGCGATATCCCAGGTTGGAAATCTGAGGAATAACTCGCCAGACATTGCGCGGTGTGACACCGCCCACCAGCCGCAGAATCAGCTCGGTGTTGGTAACAACTGTAGCTTGCATCCGGTTGATCTGTTGTTTGAAAATAGCCATGATTTCGGAAGGTTGCCTTATGTGGTCGGATTCCACACCACCATGGTGAGCCAGATCATCCAGCAAGACCTCATTCCATTCATCACCCAGACCGAAGGCCATAATGCTGATGCCCTGAACCGCCGCATCTGTAGCCAATTGGCGACATTTATCCTCGTCGCCATAGGTCTGGCCGTCGGTAAGCAACAAAATCCGGTTCAAACGGTTGGGACTGAGCTGCTTTTGTACCTCGCGGATACTGGCGCTCAGGCCTAGAGACATCGTGGTGCCCCCCCTGTCCCGAATTTTGTCGATCTGGGTTTTTAAGGCATCCGCATTTTGGACCATCTGACTTGGCGCTATGACGTCCACTTTATCATCGAATAGGACGATGGAGACCACATCCTGAGGCTGTAGTTGTTCGATAATCAGCTTAACAGCCTCGCGCACGTTACGAATTTTAGCGCCGCTCATAGAACCACTGTGATCTAGTGCCAAGCAGAGATTGAGCGGCATACGTACAGCAGCCATAGCTCCCGTGGGTTTGATTTCAATATAGGCGTAAGCTAACTGCTGCGTATTTAATACCGGTACAGCCTCTTTATTCAAGGTACACTGCACCGCTACTTCACCGGCCATAATTACCTCCCATTAGAACGACACGGGCTGAGGTTACTCAGCGCTACATCTGTGATCGGGCCTGCGGCAGTACTATGCCAGGTATGTAATTTGCAAAACAACCTTCCAGGCTAAGCAATACCATCAAAAGACTCTAATTCTATGACTACCACGCGCGCTTCCGGGAGCTCAGCGGCTAAGGCCGCGGCAGCGGACTGCGGCTCGCGATGGCTTAACAATACCTCAACGATATGCGGCGCAGCCACGGCTTCCCAAAATTTCCGGCTGGCCAATATTACCCGTTGCCCGATACCTAATGGGAAAGGGCCAATAGTTTCGTGAGATCGGTTGGGCTGATCTGTGGCGACAGGGTCACCTGTTGCTCTTAAAGGTAGAATATCCTGCTGGGTGAGCACCACCAGGTTGGTGGGATTCAACTGCCGGTGATCCCAGGCAGTCAAACTGGTGCCGGCATTTCCCACCTGTGCCACATATAACTTGCCATGTACAATCAGCACCAGGGCAACCTGCACTGCTGCGGTACCTGCATTTTTAGGAGCGGTTAGCCCGGTAATACCGGAAGGCCGTATTTTCAAACAACGTTGCGCTTCAACAAAAGCTTCCTCAATGGCGGCATAAACTACGTCTGCATCCAGAGCATCCCCCTCCAAGGCAGGTGCAACGACAGACGCTAATAAGGCGCCGCTAAGAACCTGATTGACCAGATGCTCTTGCGCGGCTGACGCTAAAGATTTACTTTCGTTCCCCGGCGCAGATTGCATTTCGGCCAGAGAAAATAGGGCGATCGGCGACACCAGGGCCGGCCCATGCTCCACCTGGAGGGACAGTGCGACCAGACTGCCTGTCGCCGCAGGATATATGCCACCAGAGGCGGCGACTCGTCCGGTACCAGCGGCAGCGCCGTACAAGAGCCGAGTGGAAATAGAGCTGTCATCATCATCACCAACTATGCGCGCCATCCCTTGGGTGACGCCCGGCGTTGCGGCGGAGGATAAGCTGGTTTCCGGCTTTTTCTCCATTGCCGGCAGGACACGTAGTACCGGCGGCGCGGCGGGCGCAGTTGCAGCAACGAGGGTGTATTGGCGCTCTCCGATCTGGATCATGTTCGCTGGCTGGAGGGACTCAGACGAAGCAGACGTTTCCCGTAAGCGTACCTGAGCCCAAGCCACATTCGCGCCGGTCAAATCCTGGCCACAATGATTACAAAAGAGCTGGATACTGGTCAGATCCCCGCTACAGGCAGGGCAAACGCTGCGATCTTCGGCCCTATAAATATTCTGAGCGGCGGCTGCGCCGGGCGTTGCACTTTGCGGTGGAGAAGTAGCTTCAGGTTCTATCACCAAAAAACGTCCCGCCACCCATGTCCCCGGGTCCAATGGCGTCAGGTCCGTACCTGGCGCCGGCTGAGGGTACTCAACGTCAAAGATGCGAAACGGTACCGCTGCCATCTGGTAACCACACTTTACGCAGAAGCGCGCATGGGAGCGATTGGTAAAGCCACAGCCAGAGCAGTCCATCCTCGGCCTACACCTTATCCTTCTTGTGTCGGCTTTCCACAAATGGCACAAAACTTAGCATTAGGACGCGAAAGCGTGGCGCCACAATGCGGGCAGTTGAGCATCAGCTTGGCAGCAGCCGGCGCCGGGGCCAGTTGAGAAACAGCGGGCGGCGTCTGGACAACAGGAGCTGCAGCAGGAGCCTCCGGTGCCACAACGGATGGCGCGGGCTGTGGCGGAACAGTGTCGGTCCCGGTACTACCACTTGTGGCGGCAGGTTCATGGGTCAGTTTGCTCGCGGCAGCACCACAGTATGGACAGAATTTGTAGACGGAAGAATAGACCTGGCCGCAGCTAGTGCAAGTGCGCTCAGGTGAGGGCGGCTCCTCTTTCTTAACGCGGTCGATTTCTTCCTGGTAATCTTTAACCTGCCCTTGCAGCGTGACGATTTCTCCGGCAATGGTGGTGATAGGCGCAGGCAATGCTGTGCCATCCTGTACGACTTTCATGGTGGCCTCGGCCAGGTCGAGTTTTTTGCTGCGCAACTGATCATTCACAGCCGCAATCGCATTTTGCATCTGCAATATACGCCACTGCCGATTGGTTTCCCATGTGGCGCGGTCGACTACGTTTCCTAAATTAGAGATGATACCACCCATAGTTGGCTCCTTTCATATCCTGAGGGTACTCAGCGCACAGTAATATTACCATTCATTAGCTGCTAACACGACGGCAGAGATATTATCCGAAGCTCCCAGGAGCAAGGCATTGTCTACCAGAAGCTTGGCCGTCTCTTGCGGAGAACCTTGCGCCAGGAATCCATCCTGGATACCGGTATTGCGCAAAGGTTCCCATAGCCCATCACTACATAGCAAGACACTCTCCCCAGGGCGCAACTCCACCTGAAAAAAGTCCACCTTAACTTCCGGTTCGTTGCCCAGGCTACGGGTGATCAGGTTACGTTGGGGATGGGAATAACTATCCTCTTCTGCCAGGTGGCCGGAAGCCACCAATTCGGCCACGAAGGAATGGTCTTTACTCACCTGGTGTAAGCCATCATGGCCCCACATATAGGTGCGGGAATCGCCTACGTTAGCTATATATACTCGAGCGCCGAGAGCAAAAGCGAGAGCCAGCGTAGTACCCATATCTTTACCACTTGCCTGGCCGGTGTGCCAGATTTCCAGGTTGGCATCCTGAATGGCAGCTTCCAGCCAGCGTTGTACCAGGCTATCATCTACCGTAGACAACTCGTGTCCTTCAGCCATATCCCGCCGCCAGCGACCCACCTGCAATGGGAATACCAAATTTTGCAACACCGCATTGCCGATAAGCTGCACCGCCAACCGGCTGGCAATTTCACCGCCCTGGTGCCCGCCCATACCATCGGCTACGATCGCTAGAGCTACAGCGGGCTGCGCCTTAGATTCAACCAGGGCAGACAGCACCAGGGCTACGGTGCTATCCTGGTTTACCGAGCGAGGTCCGATTTGAGATTCCTGGCCGCATTCCAGGCGCACGCCACGGCTAAAGACTGGGACGGGGGAAGGCGCACTCGGCAACAAGAGAGATTCAACGGCGAGCGCCGTCACAACGGTTTGGCCTTCGTTTTCAATCTTCTCGAATCGGTTTGCCCCGTCTGTCGTATTCGGTTCCTGATTGTTCCCTAGTATACCGGGCACCAGATCGCCTTCCAGCAAGCGTACCCGCACCTGCCCCAATTCGGCGCCGCATTCCTGGCAGAAGGTGCTGCCCGGCGGGTTATCACGCTGGCCGCACACGCCACAGGCCAGCAAGTCAAGCGCTTCGTAAACCCGCGGCGGACCCTCCTGTTCTACGGCTAAAATCTGGTAGCGCTCTTTTAGTAGGGTGCCAATCGCTAAAGCTTGTGCAAGCAGTCCATCCGGTTCTGAGTTCAGCTCAGTCGCCAGAGCTTCCGGTTCCGCCACCGTCTCTATCTCAGGGGGAGGCAAGAGCAGCATTGTGGGAACAGCCAGTGAAAGAATCATAGGTTCTTCCAACCTTGACCCACATTGGATACAGAAGCGGGCGCCTTCGCGATTATCAAAATCGCATACGGAGCATTTCATCCCGATAGATTCCTCGTTTTACTTATGTAGCATATATAACAGATATACCGTTCATCTAAATACTCTATTATTATACCGCACGATTTAGACCCCCGACAAGGGGATTAAGGGCTTTGCCATTTATTTGCTAGCCTATTGCCAGGTTTAGGCAGGGAGATTTGACCCTGATAAACCAGGAGGCTATCATCTGGAGCACAATATCGCAGGCCGCACATTTAAGGAGGGCCAGAATGTCTTCACCGCTGCGTTCATGGAAGGCTTATCTCGGTACGCTCGCCATTATCGGGGCGCTCCTGGGGGTAGTTCAATTCCGTGCCGCCAATAGCCGCGCACCGCTAGCCAGCGCCGATGCTGCTTGCGTGGCCGCAGATTGGGCCGGGGCGGGACCAGAAAGCAGATTAAGCCCGGAAGAAGGGCAGATAGCCCGCGACATTGCGCTGAAGACGCCCTTGCCGGCCGGCGCCCAGGGGAAGGGATTCGACCCGCACGGCGCCGACGCGAACGGCGCCATGACATTGGCGACTTGGATACAAGGCAAACAGGTAGTGCTTACCAAGACCTTTCCTACCGGTTATATCAAGGGAGAATCCGATTCCTACCCCTGTGCCAGCGGTCGCTGTGCCCAGGTGGAATTCTACGATGTGACCGATAAATCCACCCTGGTTTCGATTGTCGATTTGGATCGGCAACAGCTCTTGGAGGTTTTCGCCCAACCAGGAGCCGCCCCAGTCATCGGTCCCGACTTAGCCGAACGGGTCTGCCAGGCAGTCACCCAGGATCCGAAAGTCAAGGCAGCGACCGGCAGCCGCCAGTATTATCTACTGAAAAAACCCTGGTCCGTGAGCGAAGATCAAGGGCCCTGTGCCACAGGCTGGTGTACTATGGTAGCTCTGTCCCCTGACCCCACCAGGTTCTCTGAAGATGGGTTGCTGGTTTTAGTGGACATGCAGACCAACCAGGTCGTGGACTTCTATTGGCGCAGAGATCTGCGGAACGCGTGGTAATGTGAGGGTACTCAGGGGAGTGCAAACCATGAAACAGAGACTCAGCAAACTGGTGTGGATATTGGCCTTGCTGGTGGTTAGCCTGGCGCCTGCCAGCGCCGCGCCGCAGGATGTATGTGTCGAGCGGGATAACTGGTATGTCTGCTATCAAACTACGGCGACGGACGGATTGAAAGTATACTATGCCCGCTACCGGGGGCTTTCGGTCCTGGCCGTGGGCACGCTGCCCCAGATCAATGTGCGCTATGCCGGCTTTACCTTCCGCGATGAGCTGGGATACAACGGTATCCAGCCCACCGGCGCAATTCAGGTATTGGGCCTGAGCGATGGGTTTGAAGTGCAGCAGACCTATGCCGAACCCGATTGGCCTTCCTGCTCCACCTATCGTTACACGCAACGCTGGCGCTTCCGCCAGGATGGCCGTCTCGAACCAGGTGTAATCACTTATGGTCCGGGGACAGAGGGGGGGCATACATATGACGTCTATTACCGGTTGGACCTGGATGTCAACGGGTCTGTAAATAGCTTTAACCAATGGCAAAGTGGGGGTTGGTCCCAGATACCCTATGAAGGGAACTACCCTGCTGGGGGCAATGTCGCACCGTCAGGCGCCAAGTGGCGCGTACACAACGGCAGCCAGGCTTATGATATGATCCCCGGCGGGGAAGATTCGGCGAATATGTGGGCCCTGGCAAACCACGTTGAACAGGGGGGCACCGATCTGCCCAACCAATCGGCCAGCAACTTCCCGCAGCAATGGGTAAACGGCGAGAGTTTACAGCAGACCGATGTAGTCCTCTGGTACCAGGCGCATAACTATAAAGCCACCAATTGCGATCAAACCACCAATCTGGTTTCTGGCCCGACACTGTTAGCCATTGGTTTTACAGGAGAGATGCCGACGCCCACAGCCACCGGAACTAGCGTAGTACCCTCGACCACGGCTGCTGTGCCCACAGCAACCAACACGGCCACCCAGACACCCCGGCCTTCGCCCACTACTACAGCTACACCTACCGGGCAACAAATTAGTGGTTTCGCCGGATTGCAGGGACGGGCGAACCGCACGGGAGTCCATGTCTGGCTAGACCAGGCACAGATGGTGACTACCGGCAACGATGGCCTATTCCGCTTTAGCAATGTGGCCACCGGCGCACATACGATCAAGGCCGAATTTAGCGGATTCCTTTGCAGCCAGCAAACGGTACACCTGAACGGTGGGCAGGTTGTCGATATCGGCTCGACCATCCTGCGGGCCGGCGATGCAACCCAGGATGACCAGGTGAATCTCTTGGACTTTGTCCTGATTGCCAGCCATTACGGTGAAAAACCCATCACAGATCCGCGCGCGGATATCAATGGAGATGGCGCGGTAGACTTGATTGATCTGGTGTTGGCAGCCGGGAACTATGGCCTGGCCTGCCCGCTGCCCTGGAGTGGGTTGAGCGCGCCTGCCGGATCGCCCGCGAGCACAGATAACGAGAAGACATTGCGGGCGGTTGAAGGCATACCTTTCCGGGTACAGCGGGTAAGTATTGAGGGAGATCAAGCGGTCTATGCGGTAATGGCTATGCCGGGTTATACACTACGGGGCGTAGAATTGCACCTGACTATAGCGGCTGGAGCCACTGTCCAGCCAGGCGCGGCATTTGCCAACCCAGATATAGGGTTGGTAGTGCGCAACCAACAATCTAATGGCACCCTCGAATTTATAGCCGTGAAGTTCGGCAATCCCGCCAGCCAAGTACCCTTGGCCCGCATCCAATCAGGTGAGGTGGTCCGGATCACTCAGGCACGCTCCGAGCCTCCGCCCCAGATTGAGAGCGCCATAGGATATTAGTTAGCAAAGTGGCAGTCTGAGAGTATTCAGGGTTGCAGTTTTTGGCCGGCCCGAAAGCGAGGAGCAAGCATATGCCTGGAAAGACAAATTGCACGGTTCATGAAATAACCTGGCACGGATTGCCTGCATTGGCGCTGGCCAATGGTGCCGTTGGCCAGGACGCCATTGAATTGGTGATGGTGCCAGGATGGGGGGCAAAAATCGCCAGCCTCCGTTCAGGATCCAGCGGGCGGGAATGGTTATCGAGCAACCCCCATCTGGAAATCCGTCTGCCACGGTACGGGGCTTCTTACGTGCAAGAGTATGATGCCGGTGGCTGGGACGAGTGTTTCCCCAGCGTCTCAGCAGGCAATTACCCTGCCTATCCCTGGCAAGACACTTACCTGCCCGACCACGGAGAGGTCTGGAGCCTGCCCTGGGAGATCAAATGGGAGCAACAGACCCCATCTGTCCTCCATCTGAAAGCGTCCACCAGCGGTGTGCATTTTCCGTATAACTTTGCCCGCAGCCTGGAAATGCGCCAGGATGAACCGGGGTTCAGGTTGAATTACCGGGTGACTAACTACGCCGCATTTCCCTTCCTGTGCCTGTGGAGCTGCCATCCCCTACTGCGCATTGCCGCGGGAATGCGCCTGGAACTGCCGCCGGGAGCCGAAATCCGGCCTAACGCGCCTATCCCTGATGTCATCGGCCACTGGCCTATGGCCAATCTAGGCAATGGCGAAGAGGATATCAGCCTGATACCGGGACCGGAGGCAGGCGTAGCGCGCAAACTATTTGTAGGACCCCTGCCGTGCGAGAATACTCGCCTGGGGTATGCGATATTACGGGATAACCATAGTGGAGAAGCCCTCACTATGCGCTTCGACCCGCGGCAAATCCCATATGTAGGTTTGTGGCAAAACTATGGCGGATGGTCGCAGGTACCGGGGGCGCCCCCCTATTACAACCTGGGCTTGGAACCCTGCCTGGGATGTCCGGATGCGCTGCGCCAGGCGATGGCCTGGGGCTCTATCGCCGTGGTGCCTCCCAAAGGTGTTATTTCCTGGCAATTGCAGGTGGAAATATCCCGAACGTAGTTCAGGCAGTATAGGGAGCGAGGATACGCCAGGGGGCGAGGACTAAGATCGGATGGCGCACGCGGGTACTCGCGCGCGAGTATTCTTGCGACCCAACTGGGTTGGGCCAGCAAAGCAGTCAAGCCCGTCGCAGGACGATAACCGCCATCAAGGCCCAGGTTCGGAACCACGGTACCCAGGTAAATAGAGCGTTATCCAACCGGTCCAATCCGGCGCGGATGGGTTGCAGCCAGGCAGGTTCGCCGGCCGGTCCGATGAGGGGTAGGATGGCGACCGAGGTCAGGTAGAATTCTTGATGGTGGACGGAATCAAAGGCCCCGGCTAACTCTGGGATGTCTTTCAGGCGGAAATAGCGCGGCTGGGTGGGTTTAAAGAGAGAGCCAATTTGACGGAAGAGCCAGGCCACCGGGTGCCATGCCAGGGGCTCGACAAAAACAACTTCTCCGCCAGGCGCCAGAACGCGAGCACACTCAGCCCCCAGACGCTGCCAATCCAGATGCATCAGCACCAGGCTGGCAAAGATGCGATCGAAGCTTTGGTCAGGAAAGGGCAAACGATGGGCGTCGGCCTGGCAGGCGAGGACAGTTTCTCCGCCCCCATACAGCCGGTGGCGGGTTTGGCGCAAACTATTGCGTGTTAGATCGACGGCCGCTACCCGGGCGCCGGACTGAGCAAACCGCAAGGTATCACGACCACTTCCCGGACCAATTTCCAGTAGCCGTTTGCCGGCCAGCGGCTCCAGATTTTGGTAGGCTGCTTCCAGGCTGGAGCGGCGAAAATACCACAAATTCTGATCATGCGCCTTGGCTTTAGGGTCGAACGCCTCGGCCCCCGCTCCGATTAGCTCCGTTTCGGAGGACGGGGTTTCTGAAGGCTGTGCCCCAGGGGGCACAGCCCAAAATATCTCGTAAAAGATTTGGGTCTGTTTCACCCGCCTACTGTCGTGTGAGAGTACTCGCATTCAACTACTCTGCCGGCCGGCGGGCCGAAAGGTGATCGCCCATACCGGGGGTTGCCTGAGGGTACTCAGGGCTGAGAGTACTCAGCGGGGACAATCCCTGCCGGAGGCGCTCAACTTGACCACGAAAGCGGAGCAGCTTCTTGATATAGGAAACACTATCCTGCATCAGCCGCACAGTGGTACCCAGCTCCGGGCGGTGGATATAGGCCGTGGGTATCTCGACCACGCGCAACCCGGCCAGGACAGATCTGACCATAATCTCGGTATCCCAAAACCAGCGTTCGTCCTCACTTTGGGCCAGCACAGGGATCATCAGGTCACGATTGAAAAATTTGCAACCGGTTTCGGTATCGTGCAGATCGATCATCAAAACCTGCCGCACGAGATAGTTATCACCACGACTCAGGATCCAGCGGTGCAGCACCGGCAGCGAAAGCTGATAGATGCGCCGCGCCGCCGCCACGTCCGCACCGTTAGCAATGGTGCGCGCCAGCAGTGGCAGATAATGGGGCGGTGTGGCCAGGTCAATATCTACAAAACCGACGATGGGATACATAGCTTCGCGAATTCCATCGGCAATGGTACGCCCGCGACCATAATTTTTTTCGTGGAGAATGAGGCGATAATTCTGATAGCCGGCGATTAATTTCGGTAATAGATCGCGCGTCCCATCCCGGCTGCCGTCATCGATAAAGATCAGCTCGTACTCCCAAGAAGAATCGCGCAACGCATTGCGTAGTTGCACCAGACTACTTTCAATATAGTGGGCGCAATTATAACAGGCGATGACGATACTCATCTGGCGCGCATTCGGAT
Organism: Chloroflexota bacterium; assembly: GCA_009692745.1. Classification (GTDB taxonomy): domain Bacteria; phylum Chloroflexota; class Anaerolineae; order Epilineales; family SHYO01; genus SHYO01. The sequence continues at coordinate 594 of SHYO01000043.1, read as the reverse complement.
CCAAATTACTGCGGCCCAAGCCAAAACGGGGCATTACACCCGGCCCGAGGACAGAATCTCGCGAGATAGGCAATAATTCACGTCCCTTGCCGGGCCACCACCAATGCGTGGCCAGGAGTAGCAAAGTAAGCAATAGGAGGGTTAACCCTGAGATGATAGCGCCGATACGGAAAGAGCCGGGCTCGAAATGGAAGGATAAGCGATGGGTACCGGCAGGGATATATACCCCGCGGAAAAGGTAATCCGCCCGATAGATAGCGGTAGGCACATCATCCAAACGCGCTTGCCAGCCAGGATAGTAGGGATCGGTGAGTACCAGCAGGGAATCCTGCGCGGCAGTGACATGCAAATCCAGGTAATCTGATGTATCGACCCCAAAATTGACACTGCCTCCAGGTTGTGGTGTATACTGCAGGTGGTGGGGAAAATCCTCTTCCAGGTACGCAGATTTGCTAGGATCGAATCCGATATCGGCCAGGCGATACAAGGCAGCGGAGCTGGGTGGCGTGTAACGGACATCAGTTACCAAAAAGGCGCGCGGGAAAGGCGCGCGATTCTCATAAATGAGGGCTTGTTTATTCCCAGCAGTGGATG
>SHYO01000042.1 GCA_009692745.1 Chloroflexota bacterium | reverse complement strand
GGTTGGTGGCGTGGTGGCAAGAACAGATAGAGGGACCAATCCGCCGGATACGCCTACCACGCTTCGCGACGCTGCTCAACAACGATCCAACTGCCGGCTTGCTTGGCGCAGGTTAGCACAGCCAGGTGAATTCGCCAGCAAAGTCCTGATAAGGGCGGAGGTGCAGCAAATCTGCCAGGTAAGTAATGAGAGCCGCATTGGCCTTGCCGTCCAGGGGAGGGGCAGTCAGCCGGACCTTTAGGACCTCACCCTGCACTCTGGCAATACTATTTTGGCTGGCCCGAGGCACCACCTGCACAGAGAGGAGTAGGTGATCCCCCTGAAGCTCCAAAACGGCCATGCAAATCATTATCCCCGAAGTAAGCTGAGCAAGACATTCTCGATCAATTGTAGCAATAATAAGGCTACGATAGGGGTTATATCCATCATGCCGATGGGCGGAATGTAGCGCCGTAAGGGAGCCATGATGGGCTCGGTAATCTGATAAATAACCTGAATGATGGGGTTATCAGGGTTGATATTAACCCAGGAAAGGATTACCCGTGCCAAAATAGCCAGGTTGAGGATCTGAAACAGAATGGTGATGAAATTATAAATATAATAATTCAACTCGTACTCCTGATTTTAATGAATCACCAGAATAGTTGTACAACGTGCGTCTTAAGGTTAGAAACCCGATGATTTTAATTAGTGCGAATCTTCTTCCTCTTTTTGGGCCTCGCTCAGGTCACCCAGTAATTTTGATTTTTGGTAACCAGCCCAGATAGCGCGGGATACTACGGTACGTAAACTGCCCTTCTCCAACTGATAGAGAGATTCGGCAGATGTGCCGCCAGGAGAAGTGACCATATTACGTAGTTCGGCCGGGTGCATAGCGGATTGGCGCGCAAAAGCCACCGATCCAGCCATGGTTTGCAATACCAATTCCTGCGCCACCCGCCGCGGAAAGCCCAAGTGGACTCCGGCGTCAATCATCGCCTCCATGAAGAGGAAGACATAGGACGGGCCATTGCCACTGACAGCGGTCGCCATATCCAGGTAGCGCTCCTCTTGCATATAGATCTCCTCGCCCAAGGCGGAGAGTATCTGTTGCGCCTGTGCCCGTTGGCGTTCATCGGTTTGGCGGGTAGCCGTCCAGACCGAGATACCCTGGCCAATCTGGGCCGGGGTGTTGGGCATAACCCGGACGATGGCCTGGTGGTGCAATCCCCTGGCAATACTTTTGATCCGTGCCCCCGCGGCAATCGAGATGACCAGGGATTCCGGCTTAATCTTCCCCCGCAACTCGCTGGTAACTATCGGTAAGGTGAGCGGTTTGACCCCCAACACGATGATATCTGCATCATGGGCAGCTTTCACATTATCGGTGGTTACATCGATGCTATACCGTTTGTGCAGCTCATCCGCCCGTTCCTGCCGTGGTCCGCTAGCAACCACTTGTTGGGGTCCTGCCAACTCCCGGCGCAGCAGACCACCAATCATCGCCTCCACCATATTCCCGCTGCCAACCATCGCCAGGCGCAAATCCTTCAATGCTGTCATACGTTTCTCTCCCCAAAAATGGCCCGGCCAACACGGACCAGGGTTGCTCCTTCTTCGATTGCGACGGGGAAATCCCCGGTCATACCCATCGAAAGTGCATACCAATCGTGGGCCGGGTCCTGCTCCTGCAGAGCATCACGCAGCTCGCGTAAAGCGCGGAAAACAGGCCGCACCGTCTCCGGATCGTCGACGAAGGGGGCCATAGTCATTAGCCCTATAGACTGCACGCCTGGCAAGCAAGCAATTTCTTTGGCGGCCGCCATAAATGCCCGGCAGGCATCTTCCGCCTGTAATCCGCCTGGCACTCGGAATCCGCTTTTGGTATCCTCGCCGGAAACATTTACTTCTAATAATACGGTGGCAACACGGTAAAGTTGCAGCGCGCGGCGCCCCAACTCTTCCGCCAAGCGTAGGCTATCTACAGCGTGAATCACCTCAAAAAGCTGTAACGCCTGTTTGGCCTTGTTGCGTTGCAGGTGCCCGATGAGATGCCAGCAAGGGGTTCCCCCCCCCTGCTGCTGTGCCAATTGCTGCACGTGAGGAATCTTTTCCGCCGCTTCCTGGACGTAGTTTTCGCCGAAATCTACCACACCGGCCTCCAGCGCTGCCAGAACATCGGCAACCGGTCGCGTTTTTGAGACCGCCACCAATGTCACATCCTCGGCGCGGCGCCCGCTGTGCGCTGCAGCGCCGGCAATGCGATCCTTAACCTCTATTAGATTCTGACGAATATCTGGCATGGGGCAATCGACGCTTCTCATCCGCCGAACGGATAATTCGGGGACAATGTAAATTATCCACCATTAGATTAGCATGGCAACCAGACCAAACCGCCCGGTTTTCCCGTATTCCTGGCGATGGGAGAACCAGTCATGCACCTGGCAAGCCGTACATTGGCCGGAATGCTCCACACTTCCGACATGCGCCTGTTTCAGCCAGCGGGCATTGGCTTGCCACAGGTCGAAGTGATAGGAGCCATCGCGCTGCAGAGGCAGCAGGGTATCGGCAGCAGTGAAATTTTGGCGCACGGCAGCCACTACTTCCGGGCCTACCTGATAACAGCAGGGACCAATGCTGGGACCTATCCCGGCTATCAATGCTTCTGGTCGGGAACCATAAACCTGGATCATCCGTTGCACCAGGTTATACGTCGCTCCCGACAGGGTGCCGCGCCAGCCGGCATGGGCCAGCCCCACCGCCCGGTGCTCCGGATCGTAGACCAACACCGGCACGCAATCCGCCGAGCGCATGAGCAGGGGAACCCCTGGAATATGGGTTATCACCCCGTCGGCCTGGCCCAGCGGCGCCCCTTTTGCACCGGCGCCGGCCTCTAAGATATGGTTACCATGCACCAGCCAGACACTTGTGAGATCCGCCGGGGCTGCATTAAACACAGCGGCTACCGCCGCCAGGTTAGCATGAACAGCTTCCGGGGCATCGCCGGCCACCTTGCTCAGGTTCAGCGAATGCCAGACACCCTGACTGTCGCCACCGTGCCGGGTGAAGGCGCCATGCTGGAGCCCTTGAAATTGGGATAAGCTGTCGAATGTGTAATATTGTAGTGATCCGCATTGTTGCAGTTGCATGATACATCATTCCAGGCATGATGAGCTGATTTCTCAAGTTTACTATAGGCGCGGACCACTCGCAAGCATCGAACACATCCAGCAGTTTACAGAGCTTTATTGTTCAGCACCCGTTCTACCGTTCCGCCCAAGACCAACGCCATATCTTCCGCGCTCAGGAAATTGCAATACCGGCGCAGAAAGTCCAGAGATTGGCGGTAGGTGCAGAAACGGGATACCATCGGCAAATCCGTGCCCCACATCAACCGGTTTGCCCCAATGCGCGCGGCGCACTCCTCTACTACCGGCCAGACTTCGGCATAGGGGTAATCCCAGAGATCCCCAATACGGATGGGCAACAAAATTTCCAGACTCAATTGTGGAGCGGCAAACGGCTCCCAAATAGACTCGGGGAAACGAATCCGGTTATCTTCAATAAATTGGCGCCAGGGGAGTCCGTGGGTCATTACCGCTTGAAGATGGGGATAGCGCTCCATCCAACGCAAGAGGATGCGATGTTCTCCCAGGTAGGACTCCAGGAAAGGCTTACCCTTGGCCCCCAAGGTAAAGAAAACGGGAATATTCATGGCGGACACAGCTTCCCAGAAAGGACGGAAGGGACCGTCGTCCCAGGCTTCGTTCCCCCCATGCATATAATAATAGGGCGGAATAAATTGCAGCGCCGTCAGCCCATATTCCCGGATGGAGCGGGTTAAATCGGCGATGGCGCCATCTGGATTATTAGGAATATCCCATTCAAAAAGGTGTACCAACCCCTTCAGCCGGTCCGGGAAACGGCGCACGCAATCGCCCAGATAGGCATTTAACTCGCCCAGGAAGGTATCCGTATGAAGCAAAGACAGGTCGACGCCGGCAAAGTCCATCTCCGCAATCAATTTCTCCGGCGGAAATTCCAGGTTACAAAGCATCGGTGGCAGATACTGCTTGGTATAGTCCTCACCCTGGTAGGTCCAAATCAGCCGGTCGGCGGCATCACGCCGAAAATTGACCTCTTTTATACCCGCAGGTGTGTGATTGGCAAGATCAATGATGGTACTATTATCCGCCGGTGCGCGGTCGCGCATCCGCCAGACAGGCTGGTGGTGGCCGCCGATAGATGACTGTACATAACGCATGTGTTCAGCTACGGTAGCAAAACCGGCGAGAGAATCCAACGGGGGGAAACAGTAGGCATGAGCGTCGATAATCATCATTTATCTCCTGGAAATTAAGGATTGCTCAATCCGATGTGCAGCAAGTGGGAATTGTACGTAGATCCCAGCCGGAATGCAACTTGAGGTGCTATCGTCATTTTTGATATGGATGGAAAAGATGTGGTACAATGGTCGGAAGGAGACTTTATGCCGTCCACATCATCTATCCCTCCTGGCGGACCATCCCGCGACCAGGAACCTAGTGTTCCCAGCTTGCAGGGCAGGATTGCTAATTTCCCCACACTGAGATACGTCCAAAATCTGTGGCAATTCTTCACCAATCCCTGCACGACAGAAGAATATAACGTCCGCAATGTCGTCATCGATAGTATCGGCGTGGGGTTGGCGTCGGGGATAGGCACATTCCTATCGGTATTTTTGGTACGCCTGGGAGCCAGCAATTTCCTAGTGAGCTTGCTCACCTCGATGCCAGCTTTGACTGGGATACTGCTCACGTTATTCATCGGACGCCGCCTGGAGATGGCACGGAATCTCGTCCCCTGGTTCTCCCGCGCCCGTCTCTGGGTTTTGCTAACTTATGTGCTCACCGGCCTGGTGCCTTTTGTGACCATCGAACATGCGCCGGAAGTGATTATCGCTGTGTGGGCCCTCGCCACCTTGCCGCAGACGGTCACGGCGGTCACCTTCACTATTGTGATGGGCGCCATCGTGCCACCTCAGCGCCGTTTCTACCTGATGAGCCGCCGCTGGACGATCCTGGGGGCCACCAGTGCCATCACCGTGGTGATTGTGGGTCAGGTTCTAGGGTGGATAGTTTTCCCCTTAAATTATCAGGTGATCTTCCTGGGCTCCTTTGTTGGCGGGCTTATCAGCTATATTTTCTCCAGCAGTTTGATTATCCCCGACTCGCCCCCAAAGCCGCCTATGCCCCGCGATAAGCAACCGTTGGGCAAGCGCCTGCAAAACTGGGGCAAAGTGCTGCAAAGCAGCAAAGATTTTACTACTTTTACCAGTAGCCAGATGCTTTTCCGCCTGGGTTTGGCGTTGCCTTTGCCCCTCTTTCCCATCTTCTGGGTGCGCAACTTGCAAACGCCGGATAACTGGATTGGTCTGATTAACAGTGCCCAAACAGGTGTGTTGATGATAGCATACTTCTTTTGGGCGCGGGTTTCGCGGCGGCGGGGAAATCGTTTTGTTTTGCTGGTCTGCGCAGCCGGTGTGGCGCTGTACCCGGCTCTCACTGCCCTCATGTCCAGGTACGAGCCATTGGTTTTACTGGCCAGCATTGCCGGTATCTTCCAGGCCGGGGTGGACTTGGTCTTCTTCGACTTGGTGCTGAGCACTTGCCCCGACGACCACCGCCCTACATATATCTCCATTTATCAGACCACCGTCCATGTTACGAGCCTGGTAGGGCCGATGATGGGGGTACTGATTGCCAATATATTTAGCATTCAGGCTGCTTTTATACTTGCCGCCATGCTCCGGCTTGCTGGTTTCGCAGTTTTCTATTTCCTGAAAATCGGAGCGCGTACGGAATACCAGGAAAGTTGACGAGCATGACACCTTTGAGAGTGCAGTATCTTACTTGCATCAATCAGGCGCCGGAAGCAATCCGGCAATTCAGCCAAGTCCATTGAAAGGGGTAGAAATGTCTGCCTTAGTAGAATGTGTGCCAAATTTTAGCGAGGGGCGCAGGCGCGAGGTAGTGGAAGATATCGTGGCTACCATCCGTTCGGTCAGTGGGGTAGCGGTATGGGATGTGCAAATGGATGGTAACCATAATCGGTCGGTAATCAGTTTCGTCGCCCCCCCCGAAGCAGCCGCCGAGGCCGCCTTCCGCGCCACCCGCCGGGCCGCGGAATTGATCGACCTGGATACACACCGCGGCGAGCATCCGCGGATGGGGGCAACAGATGTAATTCCGTTAGTGCCTATCCGGGAGATCACGATGGAAGAATGTGTGACTGTGGCACGGCGCCTGGGGCAACGCATAGGCGAAGAGCTACACCTTCCCGTCTACCTGTATGAAGAGGCAGCCACCCGGGAGGAGCGCCGCGACTTAGCAAATGTGCGCCGGGGAGAATATGAGGGTATCCGCAACCAGATTGAGACTAACCCAGAGCGCTTCCCCGATTTTGGGCCATGCAAGATGGGCAAAGCGGGAGCTGTGGCAGTGGGGGCGCGATCGCCATTGATTGCCTATAACGTAAACCTGGGCACCAATAACCTGGGGATCGCGAAAGAGATTGCTAAGGCCATCCGAAATTCCAGCGGCGGGTTGCGTTATGCAAAAGCTTTAGGGATGGCGCTGGCGGACCGGGGCATTGTGCAGGTATCTATCAATTTCACCAATTACGAGAAAACGCCGATCTTCCGCACGGTGGAAATGATCCGGCGCGAAGCGGCGCGGTACGGTGTTCCCATTGTTTCCAGCGAGGTTATAGGTCTGCTGCCGCAGCAGGCGCTGGTGGATGCCGCCATCTGGTATTTGCAGTTGGAGAATTTTGACCGGCAGAGCCAGATCCTGGAACAGCGGCTGGCAGATCTACCTCGCACCGCCGGCCCCGATAGCTTCGTGGAAGCGGTAGCTTCCAGTACACCCACACCGGGTGGAGGCAGCGTCGCTGCCCTGGCAGGAGCTCTGTCAGCCGCCTTAGCCGAAATGGTCTGCGGCTTGACAGTCAGTAAGCCAATTTATGCCAGTGTGTCCGAAGAACTAGGGAATATCCGGGAAAAGCTAAGGGGGCTGCGCCAAGTTTTAACACATCTGATCCAGGAAGATAGCGACGCATACGAAAATCTGTTGCGCTCCTACCGCCTACCCCAAAATACCGAGGCCGAGAAAAGGGTGCGAGAAAGCGCCATTCAAAGTGCTATGAACCGGGCGGTAGAAATCCCACTGGATGTCGCCCGCTTGAGCATAGAAGTATTAGAGTATCTGACGGTTGTCGCCGAAAAAGGCAATAAGAACGCCGCCTCAGATGCCGGGACCGGATCCCAAATGGCCCAGGCTGCAGTGCTGGCTGCCAGTCTGAACGTGCGCACCAATGTAGCTACTTTGAAAGATAGCGATATGGCCCAAAATGTGTTGGCCGAGATCGAGACGCTCGAAACCAGGGCGCGGGATCTGGCCCAAAAGGCTTATGCCACTGCATTACGGCGCATCGGTTGATCTCTACATCAATTTCCGACAGTAAAATGTCTGCGATGTGTCCGTAAAAAGAGCATCTTCTGTCATATTAAATCGTCATTATACTGCTACAATTATAAGATTTGACAAAATAGGCAGTTCTCCTTTATAATGGCACCAACTTGCCGCCCTGCAAGGAGGTGCTAATGGTATCTCGCTGCGGATTTCGGCTTCTAGCCTCCCGTAGCACCCCCCAGCAGATCTTGATCGTCTTCTTGATGGTACTTGCAATGTGTTTCCTCACCTCGAATGCCGCCCTGGCAGCCAATCCTAATCCCCAGCCAATCCCCTTGGATGAGGAAAAAGGAACTACCTCAGCACTGCCATCTGCCAATACGGCAGAACCTGTGAAGCCGGAATTCGCCTCTGCTCCTACCGTCAGCGAACATCGCGAGACGGAGCAACCTGAGGCTTCCGAGCCAACATCACCTGGCAAAGCAGAAACGCCAGCCGAGGGAGCGCCGGAAAACCAGGACAAACCTCGCCAAGTGGAAGGATTTCTGTATACCATCCAGGCGGGAGATACATTGTTGGCCCTGGCACTTCAAAACGGAGTTGACTTGAGTAACATTTTGCAGGCTAACGATCTCACTCAAACCAGTATGCTTTCTATCGGCCAACAGGTGCTTTTGCCTGGTCTTCGTGGTCCGTTAGCTCCAAAAGCTCCTACTAAAATCGACGAAGCAAGAAAAAAGTATATCGTTCAGTCCGGCGACATTCTGGGCGGCATCGCCGAACGTTTCGGAACTACTGTAGCAGAGCTACAATCCTTCAATCACCTATCGAATGTAAATGACCTGTTCATCGGACAGGAGATTACCATTCCCCCCCCGGCTAGCCTGACACATCAAGATGGTGCGACGGCAACGCCCGAGGCCAGCCCGCCGGCTGCGGCGCAACCAGCCGCCGCGCAACCGACTGCCGAAGCAGCCAAAACTGCTCCTGCGGCCCCACCCCCGGCCGCTCCCGCTAAAGCCCAAGATAATGCAGATTCTCGCACCAAGCTGCTAAACCTGGCCATGAGTCTGAGAGGCATCCCTTATCGGTTTGGCGGTACAACTCCTGCAGGCTTCGATTGTAGCGGGTATGTACGTTATTTGTTGGGACAATTTGGGGTGGATGTGCCACACTCGGCAGCAGGCATTTACAGCCTGTCTCAACCGATCAGCAGAGATCAGCTCCAACCCGGTGATTTGGTCTTCTTCGCCAATACCTATATGCCCGGGATTTCCCACGTGGGCATCTATGTAGGAGATGGCCAGTTTATTCACTCGCCCTTCGAAGGGCGGACGGTCGAATTGGAAAGTATGGCAAGAGGTTACTATGCGTCCCGTTATTACGGGGCCGCAAAAGCGCCTATCCCCTAGTATCCCTTAGGGAGGAGGGCAATTGCCCTCCTCCCTACAAACTGATACCCTTAACCGCACCGGATGCAGCACCCCGAATACGGATAATATTTGTTTTTCTCCTCAAACCCCTGCATCTATGATACATGCCAGATTTTAGCATCAGTGCTTCCTAAATCTCTCTCATAAATAAGGGGAAATAGAACTGCTGCATCAGCCGGTGGATGCTATACTGGTGCCCTGCCACTTCCTTCCCATTTCATAAACTGAAAAGAAGATGGTATCATATTGTGTAACGACATTTTCAAAGAGCATAAATGAGCATACATATGCGTACTATACTTGGAAGCTACGCTTCTGGGAAGATCAGGATTCTGACCCCGGTCCGCATCCAATGCAATATCATTTTTAGTGGGGCAGTTGGGCTGGCGCTGCTGTTTCTGACCAGTGGCTGTGGCACGCCCTCCCAAGCCGGCACAGAACAGGCCAGGCCGGGCGAGCCGGCCGCACCAGGAGCTGCCCAAGTGGCATCGGGCGCCTCCCAACCTGCGAGCTCTACCGGGGCGGCAACGATCGCCACCTGGACGCCTCTACCCACCTTTACACCTGTCCCGCCGTCAGCCACCCCACAGCCGACCCAACCTGCCACGGCCACCCCACAGCCCACTCGACCGCCCCAACCTCCCACTTCCACGGCGGCGCCTTCGCCGACCCCCACCGCAAAAGTCACGCCGGTGGCACAACAGATATTGTTTACAAACATCATTCATGATTACCAGAGTTGGAACAATTGCGGTCCAACCACGGTAGAAATGGTCCTGAGCTATTTCGGCGAGCACCGCACGCAGGCCGCCCTGGCCGATGCCTTGAAAGGCGGGCCGGATGATAAAAATGTGCGGCTGGACGAGCTGCAGAACTATTTATTGACGGATGGATACGGCGTGGTCATAGGCATCAACGGGGATTTGGCCTTGTTGAAACGCCTTTTGAGCAATGGCTTCCCGGTAATCATCCACACCTGGTTAGAGCTGGATGACGGCATCGGCCACTACCGGCTGGTGATTGGCTATGACGAGAACACTGGCGAGTTCATCAGCAACGATTCTTACCTGGGGCCCCACATCCGCCAATCCTATGTCGATTTTGACCGGCAATGGCACTATTATAACCGGCAATACCTGATCACCTTTAAACCCGAGGAGAGCGAACGGCTGGCCACCGTGCTGGGAGACAATCTGGACCCGGCGCTGATAGCACGACGGGCAGTAGAACGGGGGCAAGCTGCGGTCAAGGGCGATGGCAGCAAAGATCCTCTAGAATGGCATAACCTGGGCGATAGCCTGCTGGCGGCCGGCAAGCTTCCAGAAGCCAGCCAGGCCTATGAGAAAGCGTTAGAGATAGGGATGCCTAAACGATACTTTTGGTACCAGTTTGGCCTATTTGAGACCTATCTCCAATTGGGCAACGCTGACCGGCTGCTGGCCCTCAGCTCTCTTTTTCTTTTTCAGCAGGAGACCATTGAGGAATTGCATTTCTACAAGGGCGAGGCGCTACAGATGCTCAAGCGTACCGGCGAAGCGCGCACCGAGTTCCAGCGAGCTGTGACCTTGAATCCTCACTATGACCGCGCAAAGCAGGCGCTGGACCAATTGAAGTAAAGCTTGACGCTGTTCCTGCTCTTTAATTATTTTCTTCCCGTTGTGGGTTTTGCTGGACGTAGCGCCACACAGCGTAGATGCGCTGGATGGCGGTAAAGAGTGTGCCAAAGGCCAGTATCCACAAAGCCAGTGTCCACAGGATGGGCACATACGGCCCCAGAAGCAATCCCAATCCCAGGATTACCACGCGCTCAAAGCGGGTCAATAAACCGTCTTGACAGGGAATCTGCAGGGCTTCGGCTCGCGCCCGGGTATAACTTACCAGGAGGGAACCTACAATCGCCAGGAAGATCAGGCGCACCTCCAAAACTGCTCCCTGCCCAGAATAATAATATAACAGGCCAAAGAAAATGGCGGATTCGGACCAGCGGTCCAGGGTAGAATCGAAAAAGGCTCCAAAGATAGAAGCCCTGTGTGTTAGCCGGGCCAACATCCCATCCAGGCTGTCAAAAGCCCCCGCCAGCATCACCAACATACCGGTGAGCGGGTGGATAGTTTGGGAGAGCAGCAAGCCCATTCCGACGTTCAAGAGAAATCCGATCAGCGTAATGACATTAGGGCTGATACCTAATTTCCCGAGCCATGTAGCTACAGGCGCAACCAGACCAAAGGACCAACGGCGGGCAAGATCAGAAATCATAGACGTAAACTCCTGAGGTAAGGCAACAGAAATGACGCCCAGTCCATACTTCTAGCGTGGATCGAACCAGGTCGAGACCCGGGAAGTAAGCTCGCGATAACGACGTTCACCTCGGTCCGGCTCGCGCTCCAGCTCAACCAAGCGTTGGGTATACAGTTCATTGTAGTAATCGACTACCTGCACAGCAACCCGTTTCCAAGAAAATTTCTCAGCATGCACCCGTCCCTGGGCTCCCATCTCGGCGCGCAATGGGGGATTCTGCAATAGGCGAATAATGGCTTCAGCCAGGGCGTGTTCGTCCTCTGGCGGGACCAGAATGCCTTGAACACCATGTTGGAGGGTGCCGCGATAACCGGTGATATTCGTAGCAATCACCGGCTTTGCCATAGCCATAGCCTCCAGCAGCACTATGCCAAAACTTTCGTACCCGGTGGAAGGGGCACAGAAAACATGGCAACTCGCATAGAGGCGGGGTAAATCCTCACCAGAGATATACCCGATAAACTTCACATCGCGTAGATGTTGTCGCCGCACATAGTGGACATATGGGGCCCGCGCTTCCCGGCTAAAAGCCCCGGCTACCAATAAACGGGCTTCCGGCACAGCAGCTTTGATCAAAGGGAAGGCCTGTAACAGGTAACGGAAACCCTTGCGCTTCTCCAATCTCCCCACAAAGAGAATGTTCAGTTTGCCATCCATAAACTCGGGAAAGGGCTCGGTAACTGTGCCGTCGAAACGCTCCACATCGACGCCATTTGGAATAATGCGATAATCCCTGGGAAAGTAGCGGGCTACAGCATCGCGAGCTGCCTTAGATACGGCAATCTGCCCTTCAAGCTTATCCATAAAGGGTTTCAAGAAGGGCTTGGCTACCTGATAAAGGGTAAAAGAATCGCGGTAAGCGTGGAAAGTGCCAACATCGACGCTTTTCGAATGGCGTAGCACCGCCAGGGGCAGAATAGGCACGGTAGGATTGTGTACATGTACAATGTCGGGGTGCAACTCATTCAAAATCGCTTTGACCCGTAGGTATACATGTGGGGCCAGGCTGATGCGGGACACCGATCCGCTATAGTGAACCGGTACGACTGCACCGGTAATCCGCAGCAGGTTATCCGGTTGCTGGTTACCGGTTCCCGTATCGGGCGCCATCATGTAGACTTCATGCCCCATACGCCGCAACTGTCGTTCCAGATGGGAAATATGCGCATTCACCCCACCGGGCACAGCGAAGTCGTACGGCGAGACCTGCAAAATTCTCATTTGCGCTTGGGACCTGATTGGCCAGTCAAGTAACGAGCTGGCATGAGGATCATACTGCGAATCATCTGCTGGCCGGCCTTACGGCCCAGCTTGCGATGGTCCTCCAGAGTCCAAAAACTGCCATGCGGCTGGGTTGTCTTGGCCTTCAGAGATTGGCGGAAATTATCAGCCGTTTTACCTTCAAAGCTCGTATGGGCAGTACCGATATGGTGCAGAAAATGGGCGTCACTGCCAGCCGTCTCTGGCAAATGGACCATATCACGGTTCACCCGCACGATCTTATCATAGACCACGCGACCGGCCAGACTGGGGTTTATGATTTCAATTCCGTCGAAATATATCAAAGGGTCGACGTTTTTCATGATACTTATCAAATCACGATAACCGATGCTGCGAGTTAACCAGCTCATGGGATGCGGCGCCACCACCCAGCCACCTTGTTCATGCACCAGCCGGATAGATTTACTGAGCGTTTGTAATCCCTTTATAGGATGCTCGATATCGTAGGCCAGAAGATGGCCTCCGATGGTACTAATCTCTATCCCGACGATGACCTCGAAGCGGTATTTTCCTTTCGCGACCAGGTCGCGAGCTAATAAAGCTCCCTCGATATTGTCATGATCGGTGATCGCGATCAGATCGAGGTCTGTCTCATGTTCCACATATTCCAGAATTTCGGGAATAGAATGCATACCATCGCTGAATTCGCTATGCATGTGTAAATCTGCAAGACCCCTAACTTCGCCTGCCATTCTTGTCCTCACAATCGATAATATTTTACATAGAATACTACTAAAAACATCGCCCGCAAAGGTAGAACCGGAATCCTACCCTTGGGCAGAAAAAGATTGACCATCAAAGCTACCAGGAACAGCATAGCCCACACTCCCGGGTAACGGACACCAAATGCAGAAAACAGGATCAGCTCGGTATAGCGATCCATTGCCATATCTATATACGGATGAGCAATCCCTTTGTGGCGCGCGACACTGCCATCAATGCCATCAAGGAAGAGGCCGGTGAACACTCCGGCCAGGGATACCAAAGGCAAACCTGCCAACAGACCCAGGGCCGCGATAAAGCAAAACCACCCACCCAAGCGAGTGATTTCATTGGCGGATATAGGCATAATCACCGGAATCAATACATCCATCACGTGCCGGCGCACAGAGGTTACTACTTTAAAAATATCCAAAGGAAAAGCAATCCTACCAGGATTTCCTGAATATAGCTTACCGCCCGGGGTTGGCCAAACGGCACCTGGACAGGTTGGCCACGCACCGTATAAGGCACTGAATCCTTGTTGATAAAATCGAGGAAGAGATGTAGGGAGAATGCTACCGCAGCGATCCCTCCGAGGGTAGCATCACCGATATAGAGCATACCGGCAAGAAGCAGCCAGAGAGGCGCAAAGGGCAATGAGTGCAGACCTGCTGTATATTGGCGTAACGGCGGAGCATACCTCAACAAGCCATCTATATCCGGCAAAACTGCCAGGAACAGGGCAGCCCAAAAGTAAGTCTTGGGAAAGAAAGCGCTCAGCCCCAGCCCCATCACACCCTGGGTCAGAGTGGTCATTTTTCACGCTGCCATACTGGACGGAACAAGACCCATTGATCCGGGAAACGACGCAAATATCGCTCAAAGTGCGCCAACATAAGCTGATGTATCGTCCGCACCTCTGCCTCATGAGATCGAGCAGGATTCGGGTAATATGGCGGCTCGAGATATATCTCAAAGGTATTATCTGGCTTTCGGCGCGGAAATGCAAACAAAACGGGTACATTGGCATGCACCGCCATTTCGGCAAAACCGTTGGGAAGCTCTGCCAGGTAACCACAGAAGGGCACAGGTATCACATTTCCGGTAACGTCCCGATCCAGTGTCACAGCTACGTAATCTTTTTTACGCAGTGCCCTAAAAAGAGGTAACACCGGGGTATTGGACCCTACGTCCACCAGGGTAACCCCGTTACTACTGCGTGATTCGGTCACAAAACGATACAAGGCTTCCGGTTGGAAATGTTCCGCAGCCACGGTCAGATGAATATTGAGCAGCGTGGTAATTTGCATCAGCACGTCGAAATTGCCCGTATGACCTCCCGCCACCACGACGCCTGTGTTATGGGCGCGCAGTTGCTCGATATATTCAATACCGTGGAAGTTTAACCGCTGCCAGATCTGATTAGGGGAAAGATACGGGATACGGAACAGATCGAAGTAATTTTTGGCTTGTAGCTGAAAGATGCGGCGAGCATTCTGTTGCACTGCGGATGGATCAGGATGCGGTCCTAGCACATGGGACAAATTATCGATAACGGCCTGTCTGGCTCCTGGCGAGAAGAGATACGCCAGATTGCCCACCAAATCAAAGAACACATAACCCAGGTTCTCCGGCACCTGGCGAATCAACCAACCAATGAACTGTATTAAGCGATAGCTAAGCATCTAGATCTTTTGAAAATAACCAAGTGCGCCTGGAATAGACCATTCGCGACAAAAGGGGCGCAGTTATTATACCTTGCCCATGATTCTTAAAAGGGATTACTTGCCTAATTTTAACCGCCGAATTATCTAGCTATTGGGCTGGCAAACTATTATTCTCCGGCCACATACTGAAAAACATATACCACTGTTCCGGAGTCTGACGGATTGGTTCTTCAAAAGTCTGGACCAGGCGCTCCATCATATCTCGCACCCTGTCTTCAGGATTTTCCTGCTCAGATACAATAGGAGGTAGAATCGCGCCTTCATATGTCCCCCCTGGCAAGCGGCGCACATAGAAAGGCAACAGCGGGCAACCGGCACGGACGGACAATTCAGCGGCGCCGCCCGGCACACGGGTCTTTTTCCCAAAAAATTCCACCTCGACGCCTTGGGCACCATGTAAAATATCGATGGTAATGCCCACCAACTCGTTCTGCTTCAGAGCCTTGAAGACACGGCGGATGCCAAAACCCATGGGAATTAGTTCGGTATAGCGACGGCGCGAGCGGCGCATAAGACGGTCCAGTAGTTTGCTATTGAGGCTGACGGCCACGCCATGCACCGGCAAACCCATATTAGAGCCGTACATCCCGGCCAGATCCCAGTTGCCAAAATGCATTGAGGCCAGAATTGCGCCATGTCCTTTAGCCAGGGCGGCGTAAATCTGCTCCATGCCCTGAATATTCATGATCTCGCTTAACTCTTCCACATTGTAGCTGGGCAGAACAACGAACTCGCCGAGCAAACGCATGTATTGGCGGAAAGACTCGCGGGCGACACGCTGCACCTGCTTTTGCGAAGCCGCCGGCCCCAAAACCTGGCGCATATTGGCTATGGTGTTGCGATGTCCTCGCGGCCAGACGCAAAAAGTCAGGTCGCCGGTGACATCTGCCAGGGCTCCCAAGAGAAGGCGGGGGGTACGACGGATTAACGTCGTTACCCCCTTATATCCCCAAGATAATATATCACTCATAAAATCATTCTTTGGGTGAGATAAACGCTTCCAACATTTGTCGTGCTTCTTCATCAGGATGCTGTATCGGGGGAGACTTCATCAGATACGAGGAAGCAGCTTCCAATGCTCCGCCAACTTTGCGATCCAAGGCAAGCTTACACAAGCGTACCGCATCAATCACCACACCCGCCGAGTTCGGCGAATCCCAAACCTCGAGTTTCAGCTCAATATTCAAGGGGACATCGCCGAAAGTACGCCCTTCCATGCGGATATAAGCCCACTTACGATCTGTCAGCCAGGGGACGTAATCGCTAGGGCCAATATAGACATTTTCGGCGCCCATGTCATAGTCTAATTGGGAAGTCACAGAATTGGTTTTGGAGATTTTTTTGGACTCCAGCCGGGCGCGCTCCAGCATATTGTAGAAATCCATGTTGCCGCCTACGTTCAATTGGCTGGTACGTTCCAGGCGTACACCCCGCTCCCGGAACAGCCGCGTCAAAACCCGGTGGACAATAGTCGCCCCAACCTGGGACTTAATATCATCACCAATCACCGGCAATCCGCGGGCCTTAAAGCGCTGTCCCCAATACTCTTCGCGGGCAATGAACACAGGAATACAATTAACCAAGCCGCAACCAGCTTCCAGAATCTGTTCCACGTACCATTTGGTAGCCATCTCGCTACCCACAGGTAGATAGTTGATTACCACATCGGTGCCGGTGTCCCGCAGGATTTTGACGATATCATCCGTAGGGCCAGGCGCCTTTTGGATCACCTGCTTCAGATATTGGCCCAGACCATCATGGGTCATACCGCGAGCCACAGGCACATCAAGATATGGCACATCGGAAAATTTAATGGTATTATTTGGCAGCGTAAAGATGGCCTGGGAAAGATCTTTCCCAACCTTGTTGGCATCGATATCGATGGCGGCACTGAATTCAATATCCGAGACATGATATCCACCCAGGTTCACATGCATCAATCCTGGAACAAAATCTCCGGCCTTGGCATTCTGATAGTACTGGACACCTTGAACCAAAGAGGAAGCGCAGTTACCCACGCCAATGATGGCTACTCTAACTTTATTGCTCACGGCGAAATGAATTCTCCTTTAACAAAAATTTACTACTGGGGCATAATTTTATCACTGAATATGTTACATGATGCACCAACGGTAGTCAAACTTTCTACCAGGGCAACCTAACCGGTTACCGGCCCGCCTCGGCCTGAATCCCTACCTGGGACCGCAGCCAGGCCTCAATGAACATATCTATATCACCGTCCAACACCGCCTGGGTTTTGCCGGTTTCCACATCGGTGCGGTGATCCTTGACCATCTGGTAAGGATGCAGGACGTAAGACCGGATCTGGTTGCCCCACTCAGCAGACAGGGCCTCGCCGCGTAACCGGGCCACTTCCGCATCCTTCTTTTCCCGCTCCATCTCGTAGATACGGGCCCGCAGAATGCGCATCGCTGTCTCACGGTTCTGTATCTGGCTGCGTTCATTCTGACATACAGCGATGATCCCTGAGGGAACATGTATCAGGCGCACAGCCGTCGAATTTTTCTGCACATTTTGGCCTCCGTGGCCCGAGGCGCGGAAAACCTCCATACGGACCTCCTTCGGATCGAGCCGGACTTCTACATCATTATCGATTTCCGGCATTACCTCTACCCGGGCAAAGGAAGTATGGCGCCGGTGGGCCTGATCGAAGGGCGAGAGGCGCACCAGGCGATGGACGCCGCGCTCTGATCGCAATTTACCATAGGCATACGGCCCATTAATTTCGATAGTCGCGTTGCGCACTCCGGCTTCTTCGCCCGCCATCATATCTAGAATTTCAACCTTATATGCGCGATCCTCACCCCAGCGGATATACATGCGCATCAGCATCGCCGCCCAATCGGCGGCATCAATGCCACCGGCCCCAGCCTGGATGGTCACAATTGCGTTACCGCGAGAATGCTCGCCGGTAAGCAGGAGGTTAGATTCGCGCTGCTGCAGTTCCTGTTCGATGCTATCGGTTTCTTTTTCGATATCTGCCACCAACGCATCCGCCGGGTCAGTCACCAATTCCAATAGGTGTAGCGCCTCCTGCAGTTGCGTGGGAAAGTGCTCCCAGGGCTCAATCTCTTCGCGCAAGGCGGACAATTGGGACATAATTCGTTGGGCTGTTTCGGGGTCATCCCAGAAGCCATTTTCCAGAGTTTGTTGCTCTAAGGTATGGATTTCTTGCTTTTTACCAGGTATGTCAAAGACGCACCAGGATATTTTGAATGCGGGCCTGCATCTCTTCGAGGCGAGATCTTAATTCTTCCATGCATACTCCTCAGGTGAATAATTTGTGTTTAGGCTAATATTATATACCAACATAGGCGGATTACACTATTTGGCGTTAGGGATCAAAGGCTGGAGAAGACCTCCTAGCAAAATGTGGTAAAACCGCATCGAGGTAAGAATACAGGATCTACAGCAACATAATAGTACGATATCGTTTAGCGAATTCCCGCAAGCGCAAAATTCAGAGCGATGTCAAGTTATAGTGCTCTGAGCGCTGCTGAGTTTACCCGGTGGCGCATTTTGACACCACCGGCACAAAATTTGACATTCGTACCTACGTAAGGTATACTGGGTGTTCGTGAATTCGTCTGGAGGTGGGACTATGTATGCGGTTGTAGAAACCGGTGGTAAACAATATACGCTGGAAAAAGGCAGTACGTTGGACGTCGAGCTGTTGCCGGCTGCCCCCGGTGAGACCGTTTCACTGGACCGGGTGTTGTTGGTAGCTGATGGAGATCAGGTAACGGTGGGTACTCCTACGGTGGCAGGTGCGACCATCACAGCCACGGTCTTGGAATCAGTCAAAGGACCCAAAGTAGTCATATTCAAATATAAACCCAAGATCCGCTATCGCCGTAAGACAGGGCACAGGCAACAATATACGCGCTTGCTGATAGAAGAGATAAATACAACCGGCTAGATTTTCGATGCTCTTTGCTCCAATAGGTGATTATGCTCTGTGAGCAGTTAGCGGCGATTTCTTACACCTGGAGGTTTAACTATGGCTCATAAAAAGGGAGGCGGCAGCAGCCGCAACGGTCGAGATAGTAATTCCCAGCGCCTTGGTGTCAAACGCTTTGACGGAGAGGTGGTGCGCGCCGGAAACATTATCGTACGGCAACATGGCACACGCATCGCACCCGGATTGAATGTAGGCGTCGGTAGCGATTACACCCTATTTGCCAAGGTCGACGGGAAGGTTCAATTCGAGTTTGTAGCCAAAGACAAAAAATGCGTCAGCATTTATCCCGTTGAGGAAAAGGTCGAGTCATAATGAAAGAAGGAATTCATCCCAAGTGGTATGCGGAAGCCCAGGTTATCTGTGCCTGTGGCAATACGTACACTATGGGTTCAACCAAGCCAATTATTCGCACAGACGTGTGCGCCGCCTGCCACCCATTCTATACCGGCGAGCAGCGCATCGTGGATACCGCCGGCCAGGTGGAACGTTTCATGCGGCGGGTAGAAGCAGCATCGACCGAGGCAGCCGGTGCCAAAAAGAATGACCGGTTAGAGCGCCGGCAAGAAGCCCGTGATCGCGAAGAGCGCTCCCGCGCAGCCGCAGCCGCAGTATTGGCCCGGACACCGGCGCCACCCCCAGCCGAAGAAGTTGAAATCGAGATTCCGGTTAGGCGACCAGCCCGCAATACTGGAAGTCGTGGGGGTAATGATCGAGGTAGCAAGGATAAGCCCAAGAGCAAAGGCAGCCGGTAGCTCTGGTGTGCTTAATTATGGAAATTCTGACCTTGCCACAATCTGACATAGCTGGATGGCTTTGATCTAAACAGTCATAAATGAGCTGATCGTAAGTTGATTGGAGAGACAGGGCAGGTTAACCCTGTCTCTCTGTTTGTTAAGCCGTGTTCTAAGCATACCGCACATTGGTTTGGCCTGTTTAGGCGCATCTCCGGCAAGGGACTGGCGCGGTTTAATTTCAACAAGGGGCATAGGCGATGCACCGCCATTCACAAACTGGGCATATCGAAATTATATGCGGTAGCATGTTTAGCGGCAAGACAGAGGAATTGATCCGGCGTGTAAAACGCGCTACCATTGCCCGCATGAAAGTCCAAGTCTTTAAACCTATGTTGGACAACCGGTATGAGGGTGAACGGATTAATTCCCATAGCGGCTTCAAT
The DNA here is from genome assembly GCA_009692745.1 of Chloroflexota bacterium. Lineage (GTDB taxonomy): Bacteria > Chloroflexota > Anaerolineae > Epilineales > SHYO01 > SHYO01. Next base: position 8,161 of record SHYO01000042.1, on the reverse strand, counting down.
TTCGTTGCCCAACCGGTAGTTTCGGCCGTAGATGTATTGCGGGCGGTCGAGCCAGACACTGAAATCGTTGCGATTGATGAAATTCAATTTTTCGATTGGGAAATATCCGGGGTTTGCAATCTCCTGGCAGACAGGGGAATAGTAGTTCTCGCTGCCGGATTAGATTTGGATTTTCGCGGAGAGCCTTTTGGCCCTATGCCCCTCCTGATGGCCCAGGCAGAACAGGTCACTAAACTCTCGGCCATTTGCGTGGTATGCGGTGGTCCTGCCAGCCGTACCCAACGCTTGATTAACGGTAGTCCAGCCTCCTACACCGATCCGATAATTTTAGTAGGTGCCTCCGATTCGTATGAGGCACGGTGTCGCAAGTGCCATGTCGTCGCAGGACGGTCTGAAAAGCCTGAATAATATAGGCGAGGGTATCTTGACCATCCCTCATGAGCAGCGTACAATGAGACATACGTATAGACAATTTTAATGTTTACTGGGAGAGAGTAAATTGGCAAACGAATTTAACTATGGCGGCCAGGCCGTAATTGAAGGTGTCCTGATGCGTGGGGCGCGTGTAATGGCCCTAGCCGTGCGCCATCCAAGCGGCCATATTGTGATGCACACCGAGTCTTTGACAGCTCCCATCTACACATCGAGTTGGGCCCGGCTACCTTTTATCCGTGGCCTGACTCTGCTTTGGGACGCCTTGGGATTGGGTATCAAAAGTCTGATGTTCTCAGCAGATGTGGCCCTGGCGGAGGAAGAAGTCCAGTTCAGTTCTAAGGCGATGTGGGGCACGCTGGCCTTCTCTCTGACATTGACCGTAGGCTTGTTCTTCGTCGCGCCCCTCCTCATTATCAATTATCTTGACCAGTTCATCACCTCTTCCTTGTTAAGCAACTTGATAGAGGGTTTAGTTCGCCTGGGGTTCTTCCTGGGTTATATATACGCTATCAACTTCATGCCCGACATCAAACGGGTCTTCGCCTACCACGGTGCGGAACACAAGACTATTAATGCCTATGAGGCCGGCGCCCCCCTCACTCCGGAATCGGTGCGGCGCTTCCCCCTGGCACATCCTCGCTGTGGCACAGGATTCTTACTAGTCGTGATGGTAGTTTCCATTGTGGTCTTTTCTTTCCTGGGACGCCCGCCATTTTTCTGGCGTATCGCGTCTCGTATTTTGCTGATACCGGTAGTCGCCGGAATTTCATACGAATTTATCCGCTTTGCCGCCAAGCATTACCAGAAAAACCGGCTAGTGCGGCTGCTCATTGCTCCCAGCCTGGCTCTACAATCTTTAACCACGCGAGAACCAGATGACAGCATGCTAGAAGTCTCAATCACTGCACTGAAACAAGTGTTGCTCTCTGAAGGGCGAATTCCCGTTGAGGAGGCACAATCGTTTCCCGGCGTGGCAGATGCCGTCCCCGCCTGACGACCCTAACACACATTTTCAATCATCAAGGAGGCCATCGTGGCATATCAGCACATCGAAGTTCCCGCGGGGGAGAAAATCACGATCAAGGAGGGGATTCTAAGTGTCCCCGATAATCCCATCTTAGGGGTAATCTGGGGCGATGGTATTGGCCCGGACATCACGCAGGCCTCCCTGCGTATTTGGGATGCAGCCGTACAAAAGGCCTACGGCGGCCAACGCAAAGTGAGCTGGATGCGGTTGTTTGCTGGGGAAGAGGCTCTCAGCATCTACGGTGATATTCTGCCCAATGAAACCCTGGACGCCATCCGCGAATTCATTGTTGCCATCAAGGGACCTTTGACTACTCCAATCGGTGGTGGTTTTCGTAGCCTGAATGTCTCCCTACGTCAGATACTAGACCTGTACGCCTGCGTCCGCCCCGTCCGCTGGTTCGAGGGTGTGCCCAGTCCCCTGAGAGAACCACATAAGGTGGATTGCGTCATATTCCGTGAGAACACGGAAGACGTATACGCCGGCATCGAGTGGCAGTCAGGGACGGAGAAGGCGAAGAAGTTTATTGAGATGACTAATCGCGAGATGGGCACCCATATTTCTCTGGATGCGGGCATAGGTATTAAGCCCATCACCCCGCAAGGCACAAAGCGACTGGTGCGCAAGGCCATTCGGTATGCTTTGGATAACAACCGCAAGAGTGTGACCATTATGCACAAAGGCAATATTATGAAGTATACCGAAGGCGCTTTTCGCCAGTGGGGTTATGAGTTAGCCAAGGAGGAGTTCGGCGCCTATACGGTTACCGAAGAAGAAGTATGGGGCGGCGCCAAGACGGATGGCAAGATTCTCATCAAAGATCGGATCGCCGACATCATGTTCCAACAGATGTTGTTGCGTCCCGACGAGTATGATGTGATTGCCACACCCAACCTGAACGGCGACTATCTCTCCGACGCCGTAGCGGCCGAGGTGGGTGGCGTGGGGATCGCCCCAGGCGCCAACCTCAGTGATCACATCGCCGTATTCGAAGCTACCCACGGCACAGCCCCCAAGTATGCCAATCAGGACAAGGTGAACCCGGGGTCATTGCTCCTCTCCGGTGTGATGATGCTGGATTATATCGGCTGGTCGGAGGCAGGAGCGGCCATTATTGATGCTTATGTAAAAACCATTAAGCAGAAGATTGTCACCTATGACTTTGCCCGGCTGATGAAGGATGCCCACGAGGTAAAAACCTCTGAGTTTGCCGCAGCGATTATTTCTAATCTGTAATTGATTCTGCATGGACAGTGGCTGGCTGATGCAACCGGACTAATTCTGACGGATACCCTCAGGTAGCCACCTCCTTCTTCCCGCCACTATCCATCCATCATACTTTGCCCAGCTTTGGGGAGGGTTGTGTCTATGAAGCGTCAGTTGCGTAATTTGGGGGCCTTGCTATTGGGCTTGACCAGTGTTGCCGGGGTAGGGGCCTACTACTTCTACCGTCGTGGCCTCAGTCCCGAGGAAGGCACTCTAACCATACCGGGCCTCGATGGACGTATCGAAATTATCCGTGACCGGTGGGGCATTCCACACATCTATGCCTCTTCCGAAATTGACCTGCTCTTTGCCCAGGGTTGGTGCCATGCGCAGGACCGCCTCTGGCAGTTGGAATTAAACCGGCGTATCGGCGCCGGACGCCTGGCGGAAATCTTTGGTGACATTGCTTTAGACGCCGACCGCTGGGTCAGGACTATTGGCCTGCGGCGGGCGGCGGAAGCTGAAATTCTCCTCCTATCTCCGGAAAGCCGGGATGGGTTGGTAGCTTATAGCCGGGGTATCAACTCCTTTATGTTCCATCACCGAGGCCAATGGCCCATCGAATTTACCCTGCTGCGGGTTGAGCCTGAGCCCTGGGGGGTGGTGGACAGCTTGACCTGGGCTAAAGTCATGAGCTGGGGCCTTTCTGTAAATTGGGACGCGGAACTGGTCCGGGCCCGCCTGGTGGGCAAAGTGGGCGCAGATTTAGCGGCAATGTTAGAGCCCCTTTATCCCGATGGCCATCCTTTGATCGTGTCACCTGGTATCGATTATCAGCGTGCCGGCGAGGGTGCCCTTAGTATGGCCGAAGCTGCCCAAGTTTATCTTCACACGGCGCCCCGTGGTGTGGGCATGGGCAGTAACAACTGGGCCCTGGCAGGGCAGAAGACCGTCACAGGCATGCCCCTGCTGGCGAATGATCCCCACCTAACCCTCATGGTACCGGGTGTTTGGTATGAAAATCACCTGGTGGGCGGTGGGTATGAGGTCACAGGCGCCTCATTTCCGGGAGTGCCTAGTGTTATCCTGGGCCACAATGGCCGCATTGCCTGGGGGCTAACCAACGGTTTCCCGGATGTACAGGATCTCTATGTCGAACGCTTCAATCCCGATAATCCAAACCAATATCTTTACCAGGGAAATTGGGAAGAAGCCCAGGTGATCCGGGAGGAGATCAAGGTTAAAGGGCAAGAGACTCCCGTCGTGCTGAAAGTCCAGGTCACCCGCCACGGTCCGGTGATTAGCCCGCACATGACCGGAGAGGACCAGCCTGTAGCCTTGCGCTGGAGCGCGATGGAAGCCAGCGATCTTTTTCAGGCATTTAGGGGTATCAATTTAGCCGGTAATTGGGAGGAGTTTTGCCAGGCCATCTCCCACTTTGCAGCCCCCTCTCAAAATGTCGTCTATGCCGATATTGAAGGCAACATTGGCTATCACCTGACAGGCAACATCCCCATCCGGGCTAAAGGAGATGGCCGTCTACCTGTGCCAGGCTGGACAGGAGAGTACGAATGGACCGGATATATTCCCTTCAACGAACTACCCCAGAGCTATAATCCCGAGAAGGGCTACCTAGTGACGGCCAATAACCGCCAGGCAGGAGAGGATTTCCCCCATTGGCTAGGCGCTGAATTTATGAATGGCTACCGCGCGCGGCGCATTAGCGACCTGATCGAGAGCAAGGAACGGCTATCCATCGGGGATTGCGCCGCCATTCAAATGGACCAATTCAGCATCCCAGGTCTGAAATTGGCGCGCATCCTCACTGAAAATATCACAGCTACCCCCATAGATAACGATCCATTGCGCCAGGCGCTGAACTATCTACAACAGTGGGATGGCGTCTTATCCGCCCAAAGCGTAGCTGGAGCGATCATTCAGATTACCCAGATGCGCCTGCTCCGCAATATTCTTACTCCCAAGTTAGGTGCCGTGCTCACGGATAGCTATTTGGGAGTTGGCGGCAATCTCATACATTCTCCAGTGAATGCTCTCCATGGTCGGGCTACACCACTCCTGCTAAATTGGCTGGCGCAGGATGATGGAGCCATCTTACCCAGCGAAGGGCGCTCTGTGCTGTTGCGCCGCAGTCTGCAGGAGGCTATCGACTGGTTGCGCGCCGAGCTGGGGACAGATTTAAGCACCTGGCAGTGGGGCCGGCTACATCGCGTCTCCTACAGCCACCTGATGGGCATGCGCAAGCCCCTGGATCGTCTCTTTAATCGTGGCAGTTTCCCCATCGGGGGCGATACCGACACGGTTTTCCAAACCGCCTTTATACTCAATGGACCTGACCTAACCGCTATGGTCGTACCCGCTTACCGCCAGATTTGCGATCTACAAGATTGGACCCGTTCCATCTCTATTCACGCGGTTGGCCAATCGGGGCAGCCGGCTAGCAAGCATTATAACGACCTGGCCGAGTTGTGGCGCGGCGGAGATTATCATCCTATGCTATGGGATCGGTCCAGTATCGAGCGAGAAGTGGAAACCCGATTTACGATGAATGCTGCCCCGCGGGAAGGGCTGCAACCGGAAAATGGCTTGGTTTGGACGAAGACGGCAGAGTAAGCACGATATGTGAAAGTCGCAGAAGAAAGCCTCTGATACACGCCTCACCCTATCATATAAAGGAGTAGGATTTATGGCTAGAAATAAAGTCACCATTGTGGGAGCCGGGAATGTAGGGGCCACCACCGCCCATTGGCTTATCGAGCGCGAAGTAGCCGATTTGGTGCTGGTTGACATTCCTCAGGTAGAAGGTATGCCCCAAGGCAAAAGTCTGGACATGCTGCAGGCAGGACCGGTCATGGGGTACGATGCCCAGATCACTGGTACCACCAGTTACGAGCCCACGGCCAATTCGGACGTGGTAGTCATTACCGCCGGCCTGGCCCGCAAGCCTGGCATGACGCGCGAGGATCTGGTGGGCAGGAACCAGGAAATTATTACCGATGTCATCCAAAAGGTGATACCGGGCTCGCCCAATGCCATTTATATCGTAGTTACCAATCCGCTGGATACGATGACCTACCTGGCGTATAAGGTTAGCGGGCTGCCCCGCGAACGCATCCTGGGACAGGCTGGGGTGTTGGATGGCGCCCGCTTCCGTACTTTTATTGCTCAAGAATTGCAGGTGTCGGTGGAGAACACCCACGCCTTCGTACTGGGCGGTCATGGCGATGAAATGGTACCTCTGCCGCGCTATTCGACTGTCGCGGGCATACCCATCACCGAGCTTATGACCACAGAGCAGATCGACCGGCTGGTAGAACGCACCCGCAAAGGTGGCGCGGAGATTGTCTCCTTGCTCAAGACCGGCAGTGCCTACTACGCCCCCGGAGCATCGGTAGCCAAAATGGTCGAGGCAATTCTCAAAGATCGTAAGCTGATTGTGCCCTGTTCCGTCTACCTGGATGGTGAATATGGCATCAAAGATCTCTTCTTTGGGGTGCCGGTGAAATTGGGACGCAAAGGTGTCGAGCAGATTGTTGAAATCAAGCTCCAGCCCGATGAGAAAATCGCGCTGGATAAGTCCGTCGAACTGATCCGGAGCACCATGTCTGCCTTGAAATTGTAGGGACAGAACTATCGCGGATGAGAAAGGCTTAGTCCACGAAGAGCACGAAGCATCACAAAGATAAAACACCTGAAAACTATTCGTGTCCCTTTGTACTCTTCATGGATAGGGATAGATAGATATTTTAACAACATGGCAGAGTGGGGTTAGGGATGAAAGTAACTTATCGAGAAAAAACCTGGCAGCTAAACCAGGGTAAAATGACCGCCCGCCAGGTCATAAAAACTGTGGGGCTAAACCCGGAGTCGACGCTCATCAGCATTAACGGGAAGCTGGTAACGGAAGATATGATGTTGGAGTCCGATGCGGAAGTCAAGCTGATTGCCGTGATTTCGGGAGGGTGAGAGCTGCTATATTCTGACGATTACGGACTCGGTTGCGCTGGCGCCTAAATCTTTTCCGGCGGAGTGGATTCCACCAGTTTATAGCCTACGCCACGAACAGAGATAATAAGTTCAAAATCGGCATAGCCTTTGAGCTTTTCCTGCAGACGGCTGACCATTTTGTGAATCCGCCCCTTGTCTGGGGTTAAATATTCATCTCCCCACACAGCCTTGGAGATCATCTGCCAATTATAAGTAGCCCCGGGAGTTTCACTTAACAAGGTTAGAAGACTGAACTCATTTTCAGTGATACTAGTGCCAACTTCTAAGCCACACACCCAGACCTTACGGGTTTTTTCTTCCATCACCAGCGGCAAATCTTTACGACGGTTGTCTACTTGAGGAGGCGTAGGCGCAGGCGCAGGCGTAGGCGCAGGCACCAGCTCGCTTAAGAGTGTCGCCCCACCTCGCTTGTGGGTTACCTCTTCGATATAGTCGCGGAAAGCTGACGAAAATATCCGGCCGTGGGCCAAATACCCTTTATCTTCGAACTCTTGCCGGATGGCATCGGGTGGCGCGATATTCACCAGCAGGTCCAGCAGGGCGCGGCGCTCGGCTATATCCAATTCGTGCTCCCAGATATATTGGAAGTGCCCTCTGGCGCCCATAGCGAATCGGGCCCGCACGAGACGATACCAATCGGCGGGAATATTACCATGATTCGCCCGGGTCGCCTCGAACAACTCGGAGCAAGCAAGTTGCACGAAAAAAGGGAACCGGCCTGCCAACTCCAGGATATCTGGTTCATACACCAAGAGTGGCAATTCGGTGATGCGGCCCATGATCCCGAGGAATTCGTTGAACTCTTCCGGCGTAAAGGCCCCTACCCGCACCGGTTGAAAGATATTGAAAAAAGCCGAGAGCATACGGTCCATCGGTACAACTTCATGCAATGGACTACGGGTAGCGGTGATCAAGATGATCTGTAATCCTGCTTGCATACACATGCCACGCAGGAAACCCAACTCCGTAACTGACCATTCGCTGGCTAGATATTCAAATTCATCCAGCAGCAGGATCAAACGGTAGCGCCGTAGAGAACGGAGTAGGTCCCGCACTTCAGCAAAATCCAGCTTTTCGGGCAAATTTTCGCCGGGGAAATCTGGCAGCCCCTGAGCAATCTTGGAAAAGAGCTCTTTGAAAAAATCTTCAGGGGTGCTATCGAGTACTTCAGCAGTGATATAGATAAATATATCGTTAGCAGCATCCATATTAAACCTACGGCGGATCTCATCGTGCTGTACCATCTGCATCAACGAGGTATTGCCGCTACGAGCTTCACCAATTAAGGAAACATTCTGCTGTTTCTTAATGGCTTCAAAAATCCGCTGTAACTGAAGTTTACGCCCGAAAAAATCTCGGGGGTCGCGGATGGGAGCCCCCACATGGAAGGGATTACCTCCTTGAAAAATCTTGTCTTCCGGCACTCTCTGTTCAGGCACCCTGTATTCAGGCATCCTGTCCTCGGCT
>SHYO01000223.1 GCA_009692745.1 Chloroflexota bacterium | reverse complement strand
GGGCCCAGCTCTTTTGCCAGATCCGCAGCTATATCTCCACCGCCCGCAAACAGGGTCAACGGGTTTTGGATGTTTTGTTGCTGGCCTCCCTCGGTTCTCCCTTTATGCCGCCTTCCCTTTTCCCTGACTCACCTACCTGAGCAGTTACCCGGATTTTAGCTAAGATTTCGCCACAACGTTTTATGAGTCAATCGTGGGAGAGTATCTTCGATAATTGGTCATCAGAGTCACGAATAGCACTAGCCCAAGCTTTGGGAATGATAAACCTCACCAGTAGCTCGCCTGGGCAAGTAGTACTGAGACTGTGTCCCCTCACATTGGATAGTTCCTATGCCGTTCGACGAACAGCTTACCAGGGCCTTGCCCGCCAATCGATGTCCACACTTCATGCTCTTTGTCTTTCATGGTCAAATACCTCGGATACGGATTTGCAGAAGAGAGCAGCAGAAGCTTGTGCTTGGTTGGAAAATGAGGATCAGATAGCCCGAGACGACCTCTTCATGGAAATTTATCAGAAATTGGTGAATCACCCAGAAAAATCCATTCGAGAGGCGTCACAGCGCTCCTGGGATGAAAGACGGGTAAGAAAGTGGGCAGAGGATTATCTTAACAGAATTCTTAGCATTCAGGGAAAAACCAATGAGGAAATTCTAGACTCATGGTGCTACGGGGATGCTCTGATGCGTGTAGGCGACGATACCTGCATCTCGACGCTCGAAGAACACGTTTCCAAATATTTTCTTCCGCCGAACTTGGAATACTGGCTTTTGAGAATTATTGGGGGAATGAAAGAGAATTGGAAGAAAACCATCAAGGAATGGCCCGAGACTCCGTATAATATCCGTGGGGCGATTGAACAAAGTCATGGAACATTATTAAGTCCTGATGGTAAGTCCATCAAGATTCAATATTTGATCTGGCAAAAAGGCTCGCTAAAGGCAAACGAAAAGCCCGGTTGGGGAGGAATATACATCTCAGATGAAACTCTTCCGGTTGTGGAAAATGGGAAAATTGAATTAGATGACAGCCGACAGGGGAATATTATTATTACAAGTAGTTCACGAGAGACCGGAATTTTTGTTGGTAATGGGGAGTATCCTAAGCAATCTGCCTAACCAAGCAGCATTTCAAGTTCAACTTCTGAGATCCCTTCAATAAAGCATAATATGTAATAGGAACATCTTTATGATCGCGTATATAGACTGCTATTCTGGAGCTTCCGGCGATATGCTCCTGGGGGCCTTGGTGGATGCCGGGCTGTCTGTGCCGGAGCTGCAAGCGGCCTTGGATAAACTAGGGCTGCCCGGCCTCCGTATCACCGCCCAAAAAGTCGCCAAAGGCCCCGTCCAGGCTACCCAGGTAAATATCGACCCTGGACCGGAACCCCAACTATCGCGCCACCTGCCGGACATTCAAAATCTGATCCGGCAGGCCGGTTTCTCCGCACAGGTTACGGACCACAGCCTGGCGATTTTCCAGGCATTGGGCGAGGCCGAAGCCGCTATTCATGGTGTATCCATAGAGGAGATCCATTTCCATGAAGTCGGCGCGGCCGATGCCATCGCCGACATCGTGGGCTTTGCCTTCGGCCTGGAACAGATCGGCATCACCCAACTCTATGCCTCGCCTTTGCCCCTCGGCACAGGCAGCGTCAAATCCAGCCACGGCCCGCTGCCCCTGCCCGCTCCTGCCACCCTGGCTCTATTAGCCAAGGCCGGGGCGCCTACTATCCCCGCCCGCGAGAATGGTATTGAATTGGTGACCCCCACCGGCGCCGCTATCCTCGCCACGCTGGCAACCTTTCGGCAGCCCGCCCTGGTGCTGCAACGCATCGGCTATGGGGCCGGGCGCAAAGAGATGCCCTGGCCCAACGTGCTGCGCCTGTGGCTCGGCCAGCAAGCTGAGTACCCTCAGCCCATATCCAGCCGGGAGGAAGAAGGGCACCATCTCGTGCTGGAAACCAATATCGACGATATGAACCCGCAGCTCTACGGCGCTCTGATGGAACGCCTCTTCGCCGCCGGTGCGCTGGATGTTGCTTACAGCCCCCTGCAGATGAAAAAGAACCGTCCCGGCACATTGGTAACCGTCATCGCCCGCGCCGCAGACGAAGCCCCCCTGGCCCAGCTCCTGCTGCGCGAAACCACCACCCTGGGCGTGCGCGCCTATACCGTGCGTCGTTGGGAAGCGCAACGCCGCATGGAGCAGGTAGAAACGCCTTATGGGCAGGTACCGCTAAAATTAAAGATTTTGGAGGGTCAAGTCATCGCAGCCACGCCGGAATATGACGTCTGCAAGTCCCTGGCCGATGCCGTCGCAGTTCCGGTTAGAGACGTCATCGAAGCTGCTATATTTGCCGGGCAGAAGCGCATGGAAGCGCAGCAGCGAGAGAAATAACCGCAGTTACGGTTGAGCAGGTCCCTCGTTGTGCCACCAGCGGACCTCATTGGCGCCACGCTCGGCGGCAGCCACTATGTCCAGCCGCCCGTCTCCGTCAAGATCGACGATCAAAATAGAGTCAGCGTTAATCCAGCGCTCTTTGAGCACCTGCCTGGCCCAAGGGCCACGGGGGTCGCCGCCGTGTTTAAAGAGCACAAGGCAGCCCTCTTGCTCTCTACCGCTGGCTACCACTTCCATCTGACCATCGCCATCCAGGTCGGCGGCTATCGCCTCGAAACCGCGCGGGAAGGGTTCGCAGATGATATGCCTTTGCCACGGGCCTGGGTGGGTCGCCGTGCCCTCGTTTTCATACCACATCGCCAGGCCGTATGCCCGGTCTTGCGGATCCTGGGAGCTGGTGATTCCTGCTGCCATCACCACATCCACATCCCCATCGCCGTCCATATCCACCGGATGGCCTAGCGTCGGCATGCGGACCTCATCAATCAGGTGTTTCTTCCAGGGGCTGCCAAAGGGCGCGGCGGGATTCTCATACCACATCACCTGCCCCTCTATGGTGGCTGAGCCCAGGATATCGAGCCACCCATCGCCGTTCATATCGACCGCGACAACATTCCGGGTTTCCTTGATATTCTCATCGATGATTTGGCAGACCCATGCCCCGTTCTGGCGTTTGTATAATGTATAGCGATTGCCCTTGCGCCAACTGGAGGCGGCCACTTCCATCTCACCATCTTTGTCAAAATCGGTTACGGCCACAGCGTACGCCCCCGGCAGTTCGCCCAGTTGGGCAATATAGTGCTGCACCCAGGAGTTGCCATCCCGCGGATCGCCGGTGATGTCGAAATAGTAGACTGCGCCGCCCCAATTGTCAATCCCTACGAACTCAGGTTGGCCATCTCCATCCACGTCTCCCCAGGCGTGGCGCTCGATCCATTCCCCCTTGCGCAAATGGACCACGTGCTTAGTAAAGTTGCAGCGCCCGTCATTTTCGAACCAATACAGGCCCACATCCGTATCTGCAGCCACAATATCCAGGTGGCCGTCACCGTTCAGGTCTAGTACCGATATACCGTAGGCGTAGTTGAAACCCGAGCCAATCAGATTCTCGGTAAACTTGATAAATTCAGGCATTTAGATATCCGCCTTCCGCATGGCTACGTACCAGGGCTTAATCTCAAAACGTAACAGCCCGCTCAGCACCGCCGGATCGGCTGCCGCGAAAGCTTCCATCTCTTCCGTTGCCATCCCGGCCACCGGCACCATCATACCACCCGCATCGGCCAACAAAAAGGGGCCGCCCATCTCCAATTTCCCCTGTTCAAACAGGCTGCGATAGTGGGCCACGTGCTCGCTAACCCCCGGTTGCTCCCGAAAAGCAACTCCCGGCTGCCACAAGGGGCCTGGAGAGTGGATCACCACATATCTTACTTTAGGATTTGGCATTTCAGACATGGCGCTTTTCTCCTAAGGCGCTTACCGGCTGGTTAAACTGGTCATATAATTCCCATTGATCCTTATATCACCTAAATCCGTTCCATCAATTCGATCCGATTGCCGAAGGGATCGAAGACATGGACGCGCTCGTACCCTTCCAGCGGGACATCCGTCAAGGTTTCGTATCCCGCCTGGTGTATCCGCCCAATCAGCTCTGCCAGACCTTCCACCAGGAAGGCAGGGTGTGCCTTCCTGGCTGGTCGAAAATCCTGTTCCACCCCGAGGTGCAGCATGAGAGCTCCACTCCGGAACCAGGCCCCACCGCGCCGGGCGAGATTTGCCGGTTTCGGTACTTCGGTCAACCCTAGGAGATCCTGGTAAAAAGCTCGCGCCCGTTCCTCTGCGCCGGGCGGCATCGCTATTTGCACATGGTCAATACCGTAGACTTTCATAGCGCCGTCCTCAGGGGAATTTCAGCTTCGCTATTTATTTGGCGCCCGCATCACCACATTTGTCGCCGGGAAGGCCCACACCTCGTTATAAACCGTCGGCTTGGGGCGCGCCGGGGGGTAATTGGGTGGGCGGTTGTTGGAGTCCAACAGCTCATGCCGGTCACGATCTACCGGCTTATCCAACCATTCCTGCTCCGATTCTGCTGCTTCCACTTCCCGCCGCAGGATAAATTCCACGCGATCAAACGCCGCAATCGCTACATGGGCCAGCAAAACCCGCGTCACATCATGCCCATCCCAAGTCGCCAGGTCAGGCACAATCAGAGGTCCGGTACAGACCTGGAACTCCCCCGTCGGCTCGTTCAGGTTGATCAGATTTATCGGATACTCAACCGACACAGTCAGGCCGCGCTCTGCATCGCGGTAGGTGGAGCGGGCATTCAGCACATCGTTTGCCAGGGTGGCCTTTACAATCTCGTCCCCAGTCTTCAGCTCGGTTACATCCGAGAAGGTGCGGATATCGATTTTGTAATCCGAAAATGTATCGGTCAGCTTGGCGCGTGGCACTGTTTCCTGTTCATAGCTGGGCCGCTTGCCGATGGTCAGCCGATTTTCTCGGCTGAAGGCAAAGCGGAACTCGTTACTGGGCACCTGAAATAGATTCCAATAAGCAATGGTATATTCAGAACGGCAGGGCGCACTGACAAACAGCTCGGATGTAGTACCCCGTTTCTCATCCTG